>JANPGL010000001.1:0-11524 GCA_031423915.1 Actinomycetes bacterium
GGGCCGAGCGGCCCTTCCGGGAGGGAGCCGGTCGGCGCACGCTGGAACACGAGGCGGACGGCGCGCACCGCTCAACGCCGCCGAACCCCGGAGGTGCACGATGCTCGCCCAGTCCGATGCCACGACGGTCGGGTTGACCTCGGCCGAGGCGGCGTCGCTGCTGGCCCGTCACGGCCCCAACACCCTGCCGCCACCCGAGCGCCCCCGCCCGTGGCGCCAGCTCGTGGCCCAGTTCACCCACTTCTTCGCGCTGCTGCTGTGGGTCGCTGCCGCGCTGGCACTGGTGGCGGGCATGCCGCCGCTCGCCATCGCCATCGCGGCGGTGGTCCTCGTCAACGGCATCTTCGCCTGGATCCAGGAGCGCGGCGCCGAACGGGCCGCCGAACGTCTGGCCGACCTGCTCCCCCGGCGCGCCCTCGTGCGACGCGACGGTCGGCCCCTCGAGATCGACAGCGTCGATCTGGTGCCCGGCGACCTCGTGCTGCTGCGCAGCGGCGACGCCGTCTCCGCCGACGGCACCGTCGTCGTCGCCCACAGCTGCTTCCTCGACACGTCCACCCTCACGGGCGAGAGCGTGCCCGCCGCCATCGACGTGGGGTCGGCGGTGCTCGCCGGCACGTTCGTCACCGAAGGCGAGGGCGAGGCGGTCATCGAGCGCACCGGCGCCGACACCCGCCTGGCCGGCATCGCCCGCCTCACCACTCCCGGTCTGGGCGACTCCCCACTGGCCAAGCAGCTCCACGGCGTCGTGCGGACCGTGGCCATCATCGCCCTCGCCGTCGGCGCAGGGTTCTTCGCCATCGCGCTCCTGGTGGGAACACCCGCCACCGACGGCTTCCTGTTCGCCGTCGGGGTCACCGTGGCGCTGGTTCCCGAGGGCCTCCTGCCCACGGTGACGGTGTCGCTGGCGATCGGTGCGCAGCGCATGGCGGCCAGTCAGGCGCTCGTACGTCGCCTGGACGCGGTCGCCACGCTCGGTTCGACCACGTTCATCTGTACGGACAAGACCGGCACGCTGACCCGCAACGAGATGGCCGTCGTCGACGCCTGGACACCGGTCGGCTCGGTCGTCATCCGCGGCGAGGGCTACCGGCCCGACGGCGCCACGACCGACGGCCCGCCCGCCGCCCTGGCGCTCGTGGCCCGGGCCGCCACCGCCGGCCGGGCCTGCTCGAACGGTCGCGTCGTGGCCACCGCCGGCCGTTGGCGCGCCCAGGGCGACCCGCTCGAGGCGGCCATCGATGCGCTGGCGCTGCGCCTCGGCGCCGCCGCCGACGTGGCCCAGGTGGCCCGCTTCCCCTTCGATCCGCGACGGCGCCGCATGGCCGTCGTCACGGCCGACGAGGTGCTCGTGAAAGGGGCGCCCGATGCGGTGCTCCCCCGCTGCGTCGGGTTGCCGGCCGACGGCGGCGCGGAGGCCGCCGTGCAGGCCTTCGCGGCGCGCGGGCTCCGCACCCTGGCCGTGGCCAGCCGGCCGTCCACCACCGTGCCCGCCACCGCGCAAGAGGCCGAGACCGGCCTCACGCTGCTCGCCGTGCTCGGGTTGGAGGACCCCCCGCGGGCCGAGGCGGCCGACGCCATCGCCGCCTGCCGCGCCGCCGGCATCCGCGTCGCCATGCTCACCGGCGACCACCCGGCCACCGCCGCCGCCGTGGCCGCCGAGGTCGGGCTGTCCCTGCCCGGAGCGCCCCTCCTCGTCGGCACGGACCTGCCCGACGACGACCTGGTGCTCGGCGCGCTCGTCGACCGCGACGGCACGGTGGTGGCCCGCGTGTCACCGGAGGACAAGCTGCGCATCGCCCGCATCCTGCGCGCCCGGGGGCACGTGCTCGCCATGACCGGCGACGGTGTCAACGACGCGCCGGCGTTGGCCGAGGCGGACATCGGGGTGGCCATGGGAGCGTCGGGCACCGACGTCGCCCGCCAGGCCGCCGACCTCGTCCTGCTCGACGACGACTTCGCCACCATCGTCGAGGCGATCGTGCACGGCCGATCGACCTTCGCCAACCTCCGTCGGTTCCTCACGTACCACCTGACCGACAACGTGGCCGAGCTCACGCCGTTCGTGGTGTGGGCCCTGAGCGGCGGACGCTTCCCGCTGGCGATCGGCGTGATGCAGGTGCTCTGCCTCGACATCGGCACCGATCTGCTGCCGGCGCTGGCGCTCGGCGCCGAGCGGCCGGCGCCGACGGTGCTCGACCGCCCGCCCTGGTCGGGCCGGTTGCTCGACCGGGTCGTGCTGCGGCGGGCCTTCGGGGTACTCGGCCCTGTCGAGGCGCTCGTCGCGATGAGCGCGTTCGTGGTCGGTCTCACCGGCGCGGGCTGGCGACCCGGTCTCGTGGTGCCGACGGGCAACGTGCTCGTGTCAGCGTCGGGCGCGGCGTTCACGGCCGTCGTCGTCGGCCAGATGGCCAATGCGTTCGCCTGCCGCTCGTCGACGTTCACACCCCGCCGGCTCGGGTTCGGAACCAATCGAGCTCTGCTCGGCGCGGTGGTGGTCGAGCTGGCGGCGTTGTGCGCGTTCCTGTTCGTGCGGCCGCTCGCCGATGCGCTCGACCACGCTCCACCCCACGGGTGGCCCCTCGTGGTGGCCCTCACCGCCGCACCCGCCGTTCTGGCCGCCGATGCCGTCGAGAAGCGCATCCGGCACCGGCACCGCCGGCCGGTTCGGGCGTCGTGACCCGTCGCGTACCGAGGACCCCTCAGTCGTCGCGGCCGCCTCGGCCGTCGTCGCGGTCGTCGTCGCCCCCGCCTCGTCCGCGGGAGGTCGTGGCGGACCGGGTCGTCGTGGGCGGTGCCAATGGCTGAGCGTCGACGGCCGTGACGACGCCGGCGCCATCGAGCGCGGCGTCGAACGTGACCTCGAGGTCGCCGGATCGGAACACCACCCGAATCGTGGCGGGACCCGTCGGCTCGGCCTCCACGACCTGCCAGCCGGCGCTCGGTGCGACCGTGACGACGACGAGCGAGCCGCCGGCGCCGTCGAGGACGACGGTGCCCGACTCCCCCCCGGCGTAGGCGGCCGGGGCGGGAGCCGCGGCCGGAGGGGCCGGAGCAGGGGCTGGAGCCGGAGCCGTGGGCGCGACCGTGACCGTGACCGTCGCCGGCGGCGGTGCCGCCGACGCCGTTGTCGACGGCACCGCGGGGGCGATGGTGGCCGCCGAGGTGGGCGACGTCCGGACGGTGATCGACGTGACGACCGACCGCGGCACGGTGGCGGGCACGCTCGTCGGGGACTCGAGCACGGAGTCGCCCGGTGAGCGGTCGTGCCCGCCGAGGACCTGGCTGTTGACCAGGGCCGCGGCCGACCCGGCGAACAGCACACCAGCCACGGCGAGAGCGGTGGCGATGCGGATCTTCATCCACCTCACCGTACGGAAACGGCATCGCAGCGGTGGCCCCCGGTCCACCAAGATTCATACAAACGGCATCGTCCATTCGTCGCAGTCCGTGAGGAAGCCGGACCGCACGGTCACTGTGGCGCCAGAATGACCAGGTGCACATCCTGCTGGTGGAAGACGACCACTCGATCGCCGTGTCGCTCGTCGATGGACTGATCGACGCCGGCCACACGGTGGAACTGGCCACCACGGGCGCCGACGCGCTGGCGGCAGCCCCGGCAGACCTCGTGCTCCTCGACCTCGGCCTGCCCGACATGGACGGCCGCGACGTGTGCCGGACCCTGCGCGGCCGCAGCAAGGTGCCGATCATCATGCTCACGGCCCGTTCCGACGAGTTCGACCGGGTGCTCGGACTCGAGCTCGGCGCCGACGACTACGTCACCAAGCCGTTCAGCTTCCGTGAGCTCCTCGCCCGCATCCGTTCGCTCGTCCGGCGCACGTCCCCCGCGGTAGCGCCGGCGACGACGGGAACCGCCGCCCCCGCACCGCCCACCCGCGCCGCCGCGGTGGATTCCGCCGGCGTGCAGGCCGTGGGGGCGCTCGAGATCGACCGGCGCGCCCGCCGGGTCCGCCTCGACGCCGCCGAGATCACCCTGACGGCGAAGGAGTTCGATCTGCTCGCGTTCCTGGCCACCGATGCCGGTGCCGTCTACACGCGCACCGACATCCTCGAGCACGTGTGGGACGCCCACTGGTACGGGCCGACCAAGACCGTCGACGCCCACGTCGCTGCGCTGCGCCGCAAGCTGGGCGACCACCGGTGGATCGCCGCGGTGCGCGGCGTCGGGTTCCGGCTGGAACCGCCCGCATGAGGTGGCGGCTCGTCGCCGTGCTGGTAGGCATCACGGCGGCGGTGCTGGCCGTACACGACATCCCGCTGGCCGCCCACCTCCGCAACGTCGAGCGCGACCGCATCATCACGGGCCTCCAGCGCGACGCGTTCACCCTGTCCGGGCGCGTCGAGGAGGCGCTCGAGAAGGGCACGGCGGCAGGCGACCCGTCCCTTCAGCGGCTGGTGAACGACTACCGGGCCTCCAGCGACGCCCGGGTCCTCGTCACGGACCGCACGGGTCGCGCCGCCTTGATCTCCGACGAGGAGTCGGCGGCCGGCGCCGACTACTCGACCCGGCCCGAGATCGCCCGTGCGCTGGCGGGCTCGATGGCCACCGGCGAGCGGGCCTCGCGCACGCTCGGCACCGATCTGCTCTACGTCGCCGTGCCCGTGCGATCGGGCGAGACCATCATGGGTTCCGTCCGCCTCACGTTCCCCACCAACGTCGTCGACCGCCGCGTATCGAACCGAGTGCGCGGTCTGGGGTTGGTCGCCGTCATCTCGCTCCTCACCGCGCTGATCGCCGCCGTGCTGTTCGCCGGCACCGTCAGCCGCCCGTTGCGGCGGGTGCGCCTGGCCACCGAGCAGCTCGCCTCTGGTGACCTCGACGTGCGGGCCCCGACCGACGAAGGACCGTCCGAGATCCGATCGTTGGCCTCGTCGTTCAACACGATGGCGCAGCGGCTGACGGGTCTGCTGGCCGCGCAACGGGCGTTCGCCGGCGACGCCTCGCACCAGTTGAGGACGCCGCTGACGGCGCTGCGTCTGCGCCTCGAGCAGGCGGCAGGCCTCGTCGACAGCGACCCCGAGGCGGCCCGGATCCGGCTCGAAGCGGCGGGCGCCGAGACGGAACGCCTCCAGCGTCTGGTCGACCAGCTCCTCATGCTGGCCCGCACGGAAGGCCGGGTGACCGAGCGCGTCGCGGTCGACCTGGCCGCCGTGGCGGCCGAACGCGCCGAGGTGTGGGGCCCGCTGGCCGAGGAACAGCAGGTGCGCGTGGTGTGCAACGGCGGCGGCGCAGCGCGGGTGCTCGCCGTCGCCGACGCCGTCGAGCAGGTGATCGACAACTACCTCGACAACGCGCTCGCCGTCTCCCCGGCGGGCGCCGCCATCGAGATCTCGGTGCGGCGCGACGGGTCGTGGGTGGTGGTGGCGGTGGCCGACCGGGGACCCGGCCTCGCCCCCGAGCATCGCGCCCACGCCTTCGATCGGTTCTGGCGCGGCGCCACTGCCGAGGCGGGGGGCAGCGGCCTCGGTCTGGCCGTCGTCGCCCAGCTCGTGCGGGCCTCCGGCGGCGACGCCGCGCTCGACGAGCGGCCGGGCGGCGGGCTCGTGGCCTCGGCCCGGTTCCCCGCCGCACCGGGTGTGCCGCTTCCCCCGCCGACGATCTGATCGGCCGACGCGGCCAGATCGCGGCGGGCGCCGGTCATCGCTCGACCGGCGTCAAGGGGGACGGGTGGTGCAAGGCCACGACCGAGGGAACGACCAGCGTCGGCACCCGGTTGGCCGAGATCAGACGGCTGGTCACCGAACCGTGCAGGACCCGTTCGCGCCGCGTGCCCACGCGGCCCGTCACGACGACCAGCGGGCTCCGCCCGCCGGCGCGGTCCGCAGCATCGGCGAGCGTCACGGCCGGCTCCCCGAGCAGGTGGCGGATGCCGACGGTGACCCCGCGCCCCTCGAGCCACTGGCGAGCTTCCTCGACCGCCAGCGCCCCGTCGTCGAGGTCGTCGGGCCGCTGGTCGGGCGTCTGGGCTCGGATGAGCTCGACGCCGGCGCCGAGCACCCCGGACCAGTCGGCGACCAGCGCCAGCGTGGTCGGCGGGACGCCACGCTCGTCGAGCCCGACGAGCAGCGTGCCGACCGGGCCGGGCCACCAGTCGAGGTGGGGGCCGACGATGACGGCCGGTCGCTGGGCGGTGTGCACCAGCGACAGCGCCACGCTCGGGGTCAACAGCTCGCCGAAGCGGCTGCGCCCGTGCGACGCCATGCAGATCAGCCGCTCGGGATCGTCGGCCAGCTCGAGCAAGCCGCCGAGGGCGTCCGGTGCGGTGCGGACGCAGGTGCTGACGGACACGCCCGCCAACTGGGCGGCGCGTGCCTGCAGCTCGGCCTCGTCGCCGAACCCGCCGAGCCCCGGCGACGACACGACGACGAGCTCCAGCACCGCGCCGAGCTGGCGGGCCAGCACAGCGGCAGGACCGATGGCGCGGTCGGCCTCGGCGTTCAGATCGAGTGGGACGGTGACGATGCGAACCATCGCAACCCCTTCCTTCACCCCCATCGTCCCGCGTCGTCGATCCCATTCAGCAGGGCCGGAAGCCCTCTGTCGTGACACCGGCGCGCCCTCGTCGATTCGATCGGACCCTTGCGCATGGACCGGTGACGCGGCAGTCTGGCGTCGGCAACGCACTGCGGGACCTCCCGGGCACACACCGGCCCAACAACGGGAGGTCTCAACATGGAACCGTCGCATCACTCGCCTGCGACCACGAGGGCTTCGGCCCGCAGCACCGCCATCGAGCATCGGGAAACGATCCAGCGCGCGCTCGGAGCGCTCGAGGCCGCCCTGGCCGCCCCCGCACCCGACCGCCTCGCCCAGTGGGGCGACGTGGTCGCCCGTCGGCTCCACGACCTTCGGGGCGAGTTCGCGCGCCACGTCGAGATCACCGAGGGACCCGACGGCCTCTACGACGAGATCCTCGGCCTGGCCCCCGAGCACGCCCGAGCGCTCGACGCGCTTCGCAACGAGCACCTCGAGATCGAGGCAGCCATCCGTGCCTCGCTCACCGCGCTCGCCGGGCGGGCCGCCGCGGTCCAGGACCCCGACGCGTGGGTGGCCGAGCGACGCGCGGCCGGCACCGCGCTCATGGGCCGGCTCGTGCGTCACCGCCAGAAGGGCTCGGACCTCACCTGGCGGGCCTTCAACGACGAGCTCGGCTCGGGTTGACCGGGAGACGTCCGCTCACCGAGCGGGCACCGTGGCGCTCCTGCGCGGTCAGCAACTGATCGCCGGTCGCAGCGCCTCGAGCGTGCGGGCGGCGGCCGGGTCACCGGCCGTCGCCGGCACGATGCAGACCTCGTCGACCCCGGCGCGCCGGTACTCGGCGATGCGTGCCCGCACCTGAGCTTCAGTGCCCACGAGCGACACCGCCGACAGCAGCTCGGGAGTCAGCGCCGCGAGCACCTCTTTCGGGCCCGCGCCCGACCGCGCCAACGCCACCACGTCGCCGTGCCCCGCTTCGATGAACATTTCGCCGTAGCCCGGCGCGGCCAGGTAGTTCACCTTGCCTCGCAGCAGCTGCGCAATGGTCTCGTCGGTGGGGTCCACACCGCACGCCAACCACACGGCCAGCGGCACGTGCCGAGTGCGGCCCGCCTCGGCGGCCAGCGCGTCGAGCCGTCGACGGAAGCCGGCGGCGACCGCGGGCGTGACCATGTTGAGCACCACCCGGTCGGCCTGGCGGGCGCCGACGGCGAGCGCGCCGTCGCCGAAGGCCGCCACCGTCAGGTGCGCTCCGGGCGCGGCGAGTCGCAGGCGGTAGCCGGTGGAACCGGCGACCTCGCCGTCGACCGTCGACCGCTCGCCGGCGAGCAGCTGGCGTGCGGCCCTCGCGGCTTCGTCGAGCGCGCGCACCGGCCGCTCGCGGCGACGGCCGTGCCACTGCTCCACCACCACGGTGCTCGACGAGCCGAGGGCCAGGCGCACCGGCCGCCCGGTCAGGGCCGCCACCGATGCCAGCCCCACGGCCATCGTCATCGGCGTCCGCACGCCGACGGCCAGCGGGCCGACCGTCAGCGTCAGGTTCCGGGCGCTCGAGCCGATGGCCGTGGCCAGCGCGAAGGCGTCGTACGTGGCCATCTCGCCGATCCACAGCTCGTCGTAGCCGAGCGCGTCGGCGACCGCCGCGATGGCGAGGTCGTCGCTCGGCGGCCGATCCTGCCAGAACGGGACGACGACGCTGGGCATGGCGTCAGGGGGCGACGAAGCCGAGGGCGGCGGCGCGCGTCACGGCCAGGTCGAGCGAGCGGTCGCGGCTGGTGGTGAGGCCGTCGAGATCGACGCCTTCGGTGCTCTTCTGGCCCTTCAGGTACCGGGCGTACACGCCCTCGACGATGCACACCGACTTCCAGTGGTTGAAGGCGGCGTAGAAGTCGATGTTCGCCACGTCGCGCCCGGTGCGCTCGGCGTAGCGGGCGAGCAGTTCGGTGCGGCGCGGGAAGCCGGGCGCCAGCACGGGCGCCTCGGGGCGCGGCGTGACGGGGTCGTCGGCGTGCACCCAGGCGTTCAGCGCGTAGGCCAGGTCGGCCAGCGGATCGCCGAGCGTGGAGATCTCCCAGTCGACGACGGCGGCGATGTAGCCCTCGGGCGCCGAGATGCAGTTGTGGAGGCCGTAGTCGCCGTGGACGACGCGCGCCGGCCCCTGCTCGGGCACGTTGGCGGCGAGCCAGTCGTGGAGAGCGTCGACCTCGGGGCGTTCCGCCGTCTTCGACGCCTCCCACGACTGGTACCAGCGCTTCACCTGGCGGGCCACGTAGGCCTCGGGCTTGCCGAGGTCACCCAGGCCGACGGTCGCAGGGTCGAGCGAGTGGAGGTCGGCGAGCACGTCGATGAAGCTCATGCCCAGCGCGTGCCGTCTGTCCTCGGGAACGAGCGCCTCGACGTCGGCCCGGGTGTACAGCGAGCGGCCGCGCACCTGACCCATGGCATAGAACGGAGCGCCGGTCACCGCCAGGTCGGTGCAGTGGGCCAGCGGCTCGGGCACCGGCACCGGGGTGGGCCACAGCGCGGCGATGATCTTGTACTCGCGGCCCATGTCGTGCGCACTGGGCAGCAGCTCGCCGAGCGGCGGCCGCCGCACCACGAACGTGCGGCCGTTCGCGTCCCGCACGCGGTACGTGAAGTTCGAGTGCCCGCCCGGGAGCTTGCCCCACTCCAACGGCGGGGCCAGCCAGGCGATCCGCTCGGCGAGGTAGGCGGTGACGCGGCCGACGTCGATGCCCGTCGGTTCGCCGACGGGCTCGGCGTGATCGGGCAGCTCCGGCAGTTCGGTGGTCATGGCGGCGCCCCCCGGCGGCTCAGTCGTGCGCTCTGGCCGGCGACGCTAGCCCGGTGCGTCGTCGTGTCACCCAACGGGCGCGACGGCGTCGACGAGGCCCCACGCGTGCGCCGTGGGCGCGTCGATCGTGCCACCGCGCAGGCCGAGCCAGGCCGTTCGATGCCGGCCGATGCGCCGAGGCAGGCTGACCGTGCCACCGGCACCGGGCACGAGACCGAGACCCAGCTCGGGCAGGCCGAGCCGGGCCGCGGGGTCGGCGACGACGCGTCCGGCGAAGGCGCTCAGCTCGATGCCCGCACCGAGGCAGCTGCCGTGCAGGCGCACCTCGGCCCGGTCGGCGAGGGAGGCGAGCAGCCGGGCCGGGCTGCGTGCCAACCGCAGCGCGTGCGACGACGCCGGGTCGGGAAACGAGCCGAACGTGTCGAGGTCGCCGCCGCTGCAGAACGAGCGCCCGTTGCCGCGCACCACCACGCGCACGACGGCCGGGTCGGCGGCGACCGCACCGAACGCCTCGGCCAGGCCGTCACGCAGGCGGGCGTCGAGCGCGTTGTGCACGTGCGGCCGGTTGAGCACGACGTGCACCTCGTCGCCGTCGCGCTCCACGAGCACGGCGGCCCCGTCGGGTTCGACCCGGTGCCGGATCGGCCGGGCCGCCCGCCAGGCGACGAACTCGGGCCCGGCCTGCAGCATCGAGTACGTGGTCGACTCGGCGACCAGGCCGCGATCGATCGCGCCGGGGTCGTTCGAGCGCGCCTCACCGCCGCGCAGGAGGAGCACGAACGCCGCCGCCGCCAGCGGCGTCGCCTCGGCCTGGGCCACCACGGCATCGAGATCATCGCCGGCCGCGTGCACGTCGACCAGCGCGTCGAGACCACTCGCGCTCACCAGCACGCAGGGCAACGAGCGCGTGGCTTCGGCCACCGCGGCCACCAGTGGGTCGTCGTCCGCCACGCCGGCCGCGTCGATGACGGCCACGGGCGCTCCCACAGCGGCGCCCAGGTCCTCGTAGGCGCGTCCGGCCGCCAGCCAACCGGCCAGGTCTTCGACGGTGAGGTGGACGGCAGGCACCGTCCGTAGGCTACGGCGCGCCGATGGACCTCACCGATCGCCTCCTGCCCGACGCCACGCTGGGCGACGCCGACGAGCGCTGGGCCGCCTCGGGCGCCATGGCGCTGACCGGTCGGGCCGACGGACCGGCCCTGCTGGTGGCCCGCACGGTCGCTCCGACGCTCGACCGCCTGGCGGCCCGCCTCCGGGCGCTGGCCGGCGTGGTGCTCGACGGACCGGCGCTGCTGGGCGAGCGAGCAGCACTCGGCGGACTCGGACGTCAGGGCGCAACGAGCGCCGGCGGGGTCACCCGTCTGTTGCCCACGGCGGACGGCTGGATCGCACTGTGCCTGGCCCGCCCGGCCGACGTCGCGGCGCTGCCGGCGTGGCTCGACGCCGAACCGGACGACGCGCGCGTCGACCCGGACGACCTGGACGACGTCTGGCGGTCGGTGGGCGCGGCGGTGCGGGCGCGCGCGTCCGTGGATCTCGTCGAGCGGGCGGTGCTGCTCGGCCTGCCGTGCGCACGGCTCGGCGAGACCGAGCCGGGCCCGCTGGCATGGGTCGAACGGCTGGGCGACGCGCCGGCGCGCGCCACCGGATCGCTCGACGGCCTCGTGGTCGCCGACCTCACGTCGCTCTGGGCCGGGCCGTTGTGCGCCGACCTTCTCGGCCGTGCGGGTGCGGACGTGGTGAAGATCGAGAGCGTGCAACGACCCGACGGGGCCCGGCTGGGCAACCCCGAGTTCTTCGCGCTCGTCAACGCCGCCAAGCGCTCTGCCATCGTCGATCTCGCCACCGCCGCCGGGCGGGCGGCGCTCGTCGACCTGTTCCGCACGGCCGACGTCGTGCTCGAGGCGTCCCGGCCCCGCGCCCTCGAGCAGCTCGGCATCGACGCCCGGGCGCTGGTGGCCGGCGGTGGCCCGCAGGTCTGGTGCTCGATCACCGGTCACGGACGCACCGGCGCCGCCGCGCACCGCATCGGTTTCGGCGACGACGCCGCCGTGGCCGGTGGCCTGGTGGCGTGGGAGGACGGTGAGCCTCGCTTCGTGGCCGACGCCGCGGCCGACCCCGCCACCGGTCTCACCGCGGCGGTCGCGGTGCTCGACCGGCTCGCCACCGGCGGCCGCTGGTCGATCGACGTGGCGTTGGCCCGCACGGCCGCGCACCTCGCCGCCGGTGCG
>JANPGL010000002.1:0-3828 GCA_031423915.1 Actinomycetes bacterium
GACCCGCCGCTCTTGAGCTGCTCGATGACGGGCTTGATGGCGTCGATCTCGATGGCGAACCCGAGGTTGCTGGCGTTCTCGATGCCGGCGGTGTTGATGCCGACCACCTCGCCGACCGTGTTGAGCAACGGACCGCCCGAGTTGCCGTGGTTGATGGCGGCATCGGTCTGGATCAGGTTGGCGAGCACCGCCTCGCCCGTGTCGAGCGACCGGTCCTTGGCGGAGACGATGCCGCGGGTCACGGTGGGCGCGTCGCCGAGATCCAGCGCGTTGCCGATGGCGATCACGTCGTCGCCCACCGACAGCTGGGCCGACGAGCCGAGTGCCGCCGCGGCCAGGCCAGACGCGTCGCGGATGCGGATCAGCGCCACGTCCTTGCCCGCCACGGCACCCACCAGGTCGGCATCGCGCGTCGAACCGTCGCCGAATCGGACCGACAGCCCGGTGGCGCCGTCGACGACGTGGGCGTTCGTGAGCACGAGCCCGTCGGCCGAGATGATCACCCCCGACCCGGCGGCCTGACCTCGGCGGAGACGTACCTCGATAGAGACGACGCTGGGCGAGACCTTCTCCAGGATCTGCTTGACGGTGAGCGGCGAACCGGTGGCCGACACCGGCGCGGCGGTGGACGTGGCCGTGGGCGCCGCCGGCGGCTGGGTCGCGTAGGACGCGGGCGACGACGACGCCGCGGCGGTCGTGCCCGCACCGGAGCGGGCCGTCACCGCCGGAGCGGCGGCCGGGGCCCGACCGTCGTCGGCCATCCGCACCGTGGCGAAGGCGACCCCCGCTGAGACGACGGCGCCGACGAGGCCGCCCACCAGCGCGGCGCGGGCGGTGCCCGACGGTCGCCTCGGCGAGCCGGACGACGCCCCGGGCACCGGCGCAGCGGCGCCGAACCCCGCCGGCGGATGGATCGATGGCATCGGTTCTGACCAGGGGTTTCGCCCGGCCAGGGGCGGGTACTGCCGGGTCACGTCCGGCCCTTCCTGGGCGGGGCGGCCCGACGGGGCCGACCACGGATTCTCGCTCATGAACGCTCGCCTCGACCTTTCTCCGCCCGCCCGAACACCATCATGGATTCAGCCACCCTGCGGTAGTGATTTGGTACAGGCATCGTCAAGGGGGAACCTCGATGGCTAGGGTGATAATCGATTTCCGGGAACCGAATGCCCTGCTCGGGCGTCTGAGTTGCCGTGAAGTAACCGATTCGGGAACCGGAAGCGGGCGGAGAACGCTGAACGTTCGAACCGAAGGAGGGCCCCCCACATGATGCACGAGACCGCGAGAGAAGCAGCCTGGATGGCTGATGGCAACTGCCGAAACCATCCTCCGGCGACCTTTTTCCCCAGCGACGGGGTGGGCGTCGAACGGGCCCGCAAGATCTGTGCCACCTGCCCTGAGCAGGCACCATGCCTCGAGTACGCGCTCGCCAACCGCATCGACCATGGCGTCTGGGGCGGCACGTCGGAGCGTGAGCGTCGCCGTATCCTGAAGCGCCGGCGTCTGACCGTCCTCACCGGTCGCTGACCGGCGGCGTCCGGTCACGGCCCTCGGCCGGTCACCGCCCTCAGCTCATCGCCCTCAGCCGAACCCGAAGCTGTCCAGCACTCCGCGCGCCGCGGCATCGATGCGCTGGTGCACCGACGGCGACGGTGCACGTCCGCCCGCGGCCGTCATCACGGTCTCGCTCCCGGCTCCTACGAGCACGACGACGGTGTCGCCGCGCTGGACGACGACGACCTCGTCCGTTCCGATCCGCATGGCCCAGCCCGGACCGCCCTCCAGGGCGTGGGCGTCGGCCGGAAGAGCGTTCGTGTCGAGCCTGCCCGGTTCCACGAACATCGAGAGCCACTCCCGACCGTCCGTGTAGACGGCCTGGCGCCGTCCATCGACGACGCGGGTGTCGATCAGTCGGTACCCACCGTCCAGCGATGACGGCACCGCATCGGTCGACCGGACGCTGATCCGGTCGAGTCCCGAGAACGAGTTGGCGGTGTGGGCGTCGACCAGCTCGGCCAGCGCCGGTCGCACGGGCTCGCCGCCCGTGGTGAGGCGCACGACGCCGACGACCCCGATCCACACGGCCGCGGCAGCAGCGATGTTGGCGACGGCGAAGCGGGTGTGGTGGCGAACCTGGCTGCGCGGCGCCGGACCGCGCTGCGCGACGCGGTCGAGGAAGCCGGCGGGCGGTTCTGCGGCGGCCAGGCTCCGCAGGATCGAGACCGTCGTCCGCTCGTCGGCGACCACGGCGGCGCACGGGGCGCACACCTGCACGTGGGCGGCCACCTCGGCGAGATCGTCAGCGTCGAGCTCGCCGTCGACGAACGCCGTGAGCAGCTCGGGGTCGGGGTGAGCGGTCACGACAGCCGCCCGCGCAGCAGGGCGCGCCCGCGGTGGATGCGGCTGCGCACGGTGCCCAGCGGAATGCCGAGTGCCTCGGCGATCTCCGCGTAGTCGAGGCCGACGACGTCGCACAGCACCACGGCAGCACGGAACTCGGGCGGCAGCGAACGCAGCGCGGCCTCGATGTCGGCCGGCAGCTTGGCCCGGTCGAGCGCGGCGGCCGCATCGCCGCCGGCGTCGGCGGCCCCTTCGACGACGGCGGGCACGAGCTCGACCGGTCGACGGCGTCGGCGACGCATCTCGTCGAGAAAGGCGTTCGTGGTGATCCGGCTCAACCAACCCTCCAACGAGCCCGGCTGGTAGGTGGCGAGGCCCCGCCGTACGCGGAGCAACACCTCTTGCACCAGGTCCTGTGCGTCCTCACGGTCGCCCGTGAGCCGGTAGGCGACGTTGTAGAGGAACCGCCCGTGGTCACGGGCGATCGCCTCCCACGTGGGGCGCTCCGGCGTCGGACGATCCGCCCGTTCAACGCCGTGATGATCGCGTGGGTTCCCGGGCGCCAGCCCGGTCACACGGACCTGCTACTTGGTGGAGCTGTCGGTGCTGTCGTCCTTGGAACCCTCGTCGAGGCCCTTCTTGAACTCCTTCTGGGCCTGCCCGATGGAACGAGCGAGCTTGGGAAGCTGGGAGCCGCCGAAGAGCAAGACGATGACCACGACGACAGCGATGATCTCACCGGGGCTGTCGAGAAACGCGAACATCCCGACACGGTACCACCCCGTGCCCGACATGGCCTGGCGGGCCGATCAGGCGCTGACGGTGCGCCGCAGGCCGAGGGCGCGCTGGCGACGGATGCGACGACGTTCGCGCTCCGACAGGCCACCCCAGATGCCGAACTTCTCGCCGTTGGCCAGGGCGTACTCGAGGCACTGTTCGCGCACGACGCAGCCCCGGCAGACCTCCTTGGCCTCACGGGTGGACGCACCACGCTCGGGAAAGAACAGGTCGGGATCTACGCCCAGGCAGTTGGCGTAATCCTGCCAGCTGCGGTCCTCGGTGTCGCTCGTCATCGCTCGCATCGCTGTGGCCTCCTCAGGGCCCTGTGGACCGTGGTTCTCCGCCGGACGAGCGGCCCGCTTGCCGCCGCCCCGGCCCGCAGCCAGGGCGGTCCCGCCCGGCTCCGGAGCCTTCCCCGGTCGCACCGTTGTAGTTACAACGGTGTCATTGTCGCAATTTCCGGGAATGGGAAAAGAGCAATACAATACCAGCGCTTTCGCCAAGAAATTATTTGAACAGGCCAACGAGGTATTAGGATTTCGTATTTCTGATATCATGTTTGATGGAACGGAAGATGATCTGAAGCAAACCAATGTAACACAGCCAGCGGTTTTTCTGCATTCTATTATGGCATTCAAAAGTATTGATGGAGCAAAGCCCGATATGGTAGCCGGTCATTCGCTGGGTGAATTTTCCGCCCTGGTAGCT
>JANPGL010000003.1:0-1566 GCA_031423915.1 Actinomycetes bacterium
GCTGGTGGCGCGCCGACCTTGGCGCGCCACCAGCACTGTCCAAGTCCGAGATGCGTAGCGGATGGTCCGAGACAGCCCCGCTTCTCTGGGTGGATGTCGACGAGACCGTGACGATGATCGAGCACGGGCTCGGGCGGCACCACGCATAGTCGGAGCACAAACGGAGCACAACGCAGCGCGCCGCGTGCTGGCATTCCCACCGGGTCCTTCGGTGGCGCCGATCTGCCGTACTGCACGGCCGACCACGGGTGTATCGCCCAACCGGATCCTCCGCCGAAGCGGATCCTTCGGTGTAGGTCGGGCCACGCAAGTGCTCGCGGGCATGGGGCCGATACCCGATACAGTCAGGCCGGTGGCGGGAGGGCTCAGCGTTCATGTGCCAATCGAGGGCCTAACGGTCCCCACGCCTTTCGCCGTCGGCCTCGTCACGTTTCGATCGGCCGATGATGTGCTCGCCCGCCTTGAGGCATCCGCGCCGGCAAACATGCAAGGTGCCCTCCGACCGCGCGCCAAGGACGGCAACGTCACGGCCTTCGCTGAGGTCCCACGTGACGATGTGTCCGAAGCCGTCGAACTCGCCAGTTGAACCGCCCCGGGATCGGTGACTGCTCCAGCCCTTGAGAGGATGGAGCAATGACAGGGAGCACGCGAGGCGGGAAATACCCGGCGGAGATGCGCGAGCGTGGTGTGCGGATGGTGTTCGAGCACCAGGCCGAGTATCCGTCGCAGTGGAAGGCGATCGAGTCGATCTCCAAGAAGCTGGGCGTGAACCACGAGACGTTGCGTAAGTGGGTACGGGCCGCCGAGATCGATGGCGGGCAGCGGGCCGGGGTGACGACCGAGGAACGGTCGCGGATCAAGGAACTCGAGCGTGAGAATCGTGAGCTGCGCCGGGCGAACGAGATCTTGAAGGCGGCGTCGGCTTTCTTCGGGGCGGAGCTCGACCGCCAGTCGTGGAGATAGTCGCGTTCATCGACGCGCATCGCGACCGGTTCGGGGTCGAGCCGATCTGCAGGGTGCTCTCCGAGCACGGCTGCAAGATCGCTCCGAACACGTATTGGGTGGCCCGCAAGCGGCCTCCGTCGGCGCGTGCGGTGCGTGACGTGGAGCTCGTGGCCGAGATCCGCCGCGTCTACGAGGCGAACCTGTTCGTCTATGGCGCCGACAAGATCTGGGCGCAACTGAACCGAGAGCAGGTCGCGGTCGGTCGTGGCCGGGTCGAGCGCCTGATGCGCCGAGAAGGCCTCTCCGGTGCCCGGCGGGGCAAGGCATTCACGGTGAACACCACCTCGAACGAGCAGCAGCAGCGCCCGACGGATCTGGTCGCCCGCCGGTTCACCGCGCCGGCCCCGAACCGGCTGTGGGTCGCCGATCTCACCTACGTCAAGACCCACACCGGCTGGGTCTACGTCGCGTTCGTGATCGACGTGTTCTCCCGCTTCGTCGTGGGCTGGCAGGCCTCCCGGTCGCTTCGGTCGGACCTCGCCATCGACGCGTTGGAGATGGCCGTGTTCAACCGTCGCCGCACCGGCGCGGACCTGTCAGAGCTGATTCATCACAGCGACC
>JANPGL010000004.1:0-3341 GCA_031423915.1 Actinomycetes bacterium
CGACGGCACGAGCGCCGTGCCGAACACGCGATGATCGTCGAGGAACCGTGGCCACGACGGCGAGAGCTCCGAGGCGAACACGGCGCCCTGCACCGCCGGCGACTCGAGCGGGGCGCCGAGCAACGGATGGGCGCGGCCGTCGTGCCCGGGGCGCCGACGCGACGGAGCGGCCCAGTGACGCTTGCGGTCGAACGGGGTGGTCGGCAGCACGATCGGCCGGCCGGGCGACGCCGCCTCGAACGCGCGCCAGTCGAGGTGGACGCCGCGCACGTGCAGCGCGGCCGCGGTCGCCGCCACGCGGTGGCCCTCGTCGTGCCCACGACGCAGCGACGGCAACCAGGTCCCGTCGCGCTCGGGGACGAGATGTCGAGCCATGCCGATCAGCGTCGGGTGGGGGCCGATCTCGACGAAGACCCGCGCTCCCGCGGCGTGGGCGCTCCGGAAGGCGTCGGCGAAGCGGACCGGCTCTCGCAGGTGGCGACGCCAGTAGCCGCTCGAGCGGAGGTCGTCGCCGGAGGCGAGGCGACCGGTCATGCCGGAGACCACGTCGAGCCGCGCCGGCCGATACGTCACCGTGGCCGCCACGCGCTCGAACGCGTCGAGGATCGGGTCGACCTGCGGCGAGTGCGCAGCCACCGGGATGGCGAGCGGCCGAACCTCGATCCCCTCGGCGCGGAACCGGTTCAGCACCGGTTCGAGCGCACCGCCCGTCGCCGACAGCGCCACGCTCTCGTCACCGTTGATCGCGGCGATCGAGACCGCCCGTCCCGACGCGGCGATCGCCTCGCGGACGCGTCCCTCGGAGGCGAACACCGTCGCCATCTCGCCGTCCGGCGGCAGCGAGGCCATGAGTCGGCCGCGGGCGGCGACGAGGCGCACGCCGTCCTCCAGGCTCATCACGCCGGCGACCACGGCGGCCACGTACTCACCCACGCTGTGCCCGAGCACCACGTCGGGCTCGACCCCCCATGCCCGCCAGGTCTCGGCGAGCGCGTGCTCCAGGGCGAACAGCGCCGGCTGGGCGTAGGCCATGTCGTCGAGCAGCGCGGAGCCGTCGGCGGCCAGGCGACCGTCGAGGACGTCCAGGAGCGGACGGTCCAGGTGCGGGCCGAGCAGCCCGGCGCAGCGGTCGAGCGCGGCGCGGAAGGCCGGGTGGGTGTCGTACAGCGCGCGCCCCATTCCGGCGTACTGGGAGCCGTGGCCGGTGAACAGGAACGCCACCGTCGGGGCGCGCTCGGGGGCGACGCCGGCGACGAGGCGCTCGTCCTCGACCCCCGCGAGGTGCCGGGCCAGGGCGGCGGAGACGTCGGCGGTGGCGTCGGCGACGATGGCCAGCCGGTTCGGGAGGTGTGTGCGCCCGACCGTGGTGGTGTGGGCCAGGCCGCCGAGCGCGGTGTCGGGCTCTGCCTCGAGGTGCGCGACGACGCGCGCCGCGAGGTCGTCGAGCGCGGGCCGCGACCGGGCCGACAGCGTCACGACGCGCGGGCCGACCGACGGCTCCGGCTCCGGCGGGGTGCCCACGCCCTCGAGCACGACGTGGGCGTTGGTGCCGCTGAAGCCGAACGAGCTGACGCCGGCCAGGCGGGGGCCGTCGGGCTCCCAGGGGGTCGGCACGGTGGGCACGTCGAGGAACAGCTCGTCCCACGCGATGTGCGGGTTGGGGTGCCCGTGGTGGAGCGTCGGCGGGACGAGGCCACGTTCCACGGCGAGGACGGCCTTGATCAGCCCGGCGATGCCGGCGGCCGACTCGAGGTGACCGATGTTCGACTTGGCCGAGCCGATCATGACCCGCTCCCCGGTGCGGCCCGGGGCGAGCGCGGTGGCCAGCGCCTGCGCCTCGATCGGGTCGCCGAGGGCGGTGCCCGTGCCGTGCGTCTCGACGAAGCCGATGGCCGCTGGATCGACGCCGGCGTCGGCGAGCGCAGCGCGGATCACGGCCACCTGCGACGGCCCGTTCGGGGCGGTGAGCCCGCTGCTGCGCCCGTCCTGGTTGATCGCAGAGCCGCGGATCACGGCGAGCACGCGGTCCCCGTCGACCCGCGCGTCCGAGAGCCGCTTCAGCACGACCAGCCCACAGCCCTCGCCCCGCACGAAGCCGTCGGCGGCTGCGTCGAACGGCTTGCAGCGACCGTCGGCCGCCATCATCTTCGCTCGCGACAGCGCCATCGTCGTCTTCGGCGAAAGCACGACGTTGACGCCCCCGGCGAGCGCGGCACGGCACGCACCGGTCCGCAGGCCCTGCACCGCGAGGTGGACCGCGACGAGCGACGACGAGCACGCCGTGTCGAGCGTGAGCGCGGGACCTTCGAGCCCGAGCACGTACGACAGCCGGCCCGACGCGACGCTGCCGGCGTTGCCGGTGGCGAGGTACATGTCGGCCTCGTCGCCGTCGCCGTCGAGCAGCTGCTGGCCGTAGTCGGCGTTGCACACGCCCACGTACACGCCGGTGGCCGAGCCGTGCAGCGAGCCGGGGGCGATCCCTGCCCGCTCGAGCGCTTCCCACGCCACCTCGAGCAGCAGGCGCTGCTGGGGATCGAGCGTGACGGCCTCGCGCGGCGAGATGCCGAAGAACTGGGGATCGAACCGGTCGAGACCGTCGACGAACCCGCCCCACCGTGTGGCGATGCGGCCCGGCGCGTCGGGGTCGGGGTCGTACAGTGTGGCCGCGTCCCAGCGGTCGGCGGGCACCTCGCGGATGGCGTCGACCCCGTCGACGAGGAGCCTCCAGTACGCCTCGGGCGAGTCGGCGCCCGGCAGGCGGCAGGCCATGCCCACGACGGCGATCGGCTCCGTGGCGGCCCGCGTGGCCGCGTCCAACCGGTCCTGGAGCTCCATCGCCAGCAACGCCAGTCGCTTGGGCGGGAGCGCGCTGAGCCGCTCGAAGAGATCGCTCACGGCCGCTCCCGTTCCGCCAGCAGCCGGTCGACGTCGTCGTCGCTGAGATCCTCGAGCTGGTCGAGCAGGCTGGCCACCAGCCCGTCGGTGCGGGCCGGCAGGCGCGCCCCGCTGTCCGCGGGCGCCGCCGGAGCGCCGGCCGTCCCTCCGGGCGCGGCGTCCCCGACGGTGCCCGCCAGGTCGAGCACATCGGTGGCCAGGTAGCCGGCGACGGCCGCCACCGTCGGGTGGTCGAACACGAGCGTGGCGGGCAGTGAACGGGTCAGACCGAGCGACGCGCCGAGCAGGTTGCGCAGCTCCACCGCCATCAGCGAGTCGAGGCCGAGATCGCCGAGCGGAGCGTGGTCCGACACCTCGTCGGCCACGAGGCCGAGGACGTGGGCCGTCTGCGCGCGCACATGATCGAGCAGGCTCGCCGGGCGCCGCGACGCCGGGGCACCGTCGAG
>JANPGL010000005.1:0-4323 GCA_031423915.1 Actinomycetes bacterium
GGCCAGCGCGGCGCGCCGGCTGTCATGGCCGGCGTCGGCGGCCACGGCGGCCAGTCGCCGGCATGCCGCATCGGCGGCGGCCTGCGCGGCGTCGTCGGCCTGCACCGAGCTGGAGACCCCGTCGCACACGACGACGGCCAGCAGGCCGCGACCGTCGTGGCGCGCCACGGCGAACGCGTCTTCGTTGCGATGGTGCCGACGACCTCGGTCCGTCACGGCCGCCACGCCGTCGAGCGACGCCACCAGGTGGTCGCGACGCCCGCCGCGCCGGGTGCCGCACGACGTGCAGTAGCCGTCGGCATCGACGTCGTCGGCCGCCGCCCCGCACGTGGCGCACGCGGTCGCCATCGGCGCCACCGCCACGGAGGGCGCCAGCGTGGCCATCGCCGCGCCGCAGGCCTCGCAGAACGCGTCACCCGCCGGCACGGCCTCGCCGCACGATGAGCAGGGCAGCACGGTGTCGCTCCCGGTCACGCCGTCACACCAGCGTCCGCGGCCGGACGCGGTTCGCCTCGTCCACCAGCCGGGTGCGCTCGGCACCGTCGGCCAGGCGGGCCATGGTGCGGTACGCCTGCTCCAGCCCGCGCCGCACGCCCTCGACCGTGAACGGGCGGCCGAGGAAGCGAAGGTCCGGCTGCGGCGCCAGGCCACCCTCGAGCCAGCCCAGCGCCACGCCGAGCACGTCGATCGACGCACGGGCGCCGCGCACGGGGTCGAGCGCCAGGTGCTCGATGACGGTGTCGGCCTCGGTGAGCTCGGACGTGCCGGGACCGCCGCCGCTGTGGCCCCGCACGAGCGACCGGGCCAGGGCGAGCTGTGCGTCGGTGTGGGCGCGGGTGCCGCGCGCCACGGAACGGAAGGCCTCCATGGCCCCGTTGGCGTCGCCGGCCGCCACGCAGCACCGGGCGAGGCCCAGCGTCGCCGCCACGAACGACGGATCGGTGCGCCGCACGGGGTCGTAGAGCGCAGCCGCTTCGCCCGGCCGGCCGAGGCGCTCCAGGCAGAGCCCGAGCGCCGTCTGGGGGGCCAGCTCGCCCGGCAACCAGTGCACGAGGTCCACGAAGCGGGCCTCGGCCTCGGCGAGGTGGCCATCGGCCAACTGGACCACGCCGCGGTACCAGCGCGTGCGCCAGTCGGCATCGGCGGCGTCGTGGCTGTCGAGTTCGGCCAACGCGTCGTCGTGTCGGCCGGCGTCGAGCAGCGCTCGGGCCATCCGGTAGTGCGCCTCGGCGGAGTCGGGTACGAGCCCGGCACCCACCGCCTCGCTGATCTGGGTGACGAGCACGTCGGCGCGGCCCACGTCGAGGGCGCTGAGGAACGCGGCCGCCGGGTCCTCGGGGTCCATGCGCAGCATCGGCAGCACGCGGTGGTCGGGTTCGTCGGTCACGTCGTCGTCGTCGACGACCACCGTGCGGTCGGTGCCGAACAGCGATGACGGCGACGGGCGCATCTCCTCGCCGTCGAGCGCCACCACCTGGCGGAGCACACCGAGGAGCTGGGCGGCCATGTCTTCGGCGGTCCCGAAGCGCACGGCCGGGTCGGCCGCCGTGGCCCGCAACAGGAACCGGTGGAACGCCCGGTAGCGGGCGAGCACCGGCTGATCGGTCGGTTCGGGCAGAGCGTGCTTGAACGCGCCCTGGTAGCCGCGGAAGTCCATCGTGAGGACGGCCAGGGTGCGGCCCACCGTGTACAGATCGCTCGCTGCGCTCGGTCCGACGTCCGCGATCTCGGGCGCCTGGAACCCGACGGTGCCGTAGATGATCGTGTCGGGGTCGTCGAGCCGGCGTACGCCTCCGAGGTCGATGAGCTTCACGTCGTCGCCCTGCTGGATGAGGTTGTCGGGCTTGAAGTCGCAGTACACGTAGCCGCGATCGTGCAGGTAGGCGAACGCCGGCAGGATGCCGAGCACGTAGGCGATGGCGACCGCCACCGGCAGGGGGTCGGGCACCCCGCCGTTCGCCGTGAGCCGCTGCTTCAGGATTCCCTTCAACGACGACCCGCCGACGTACTCCATCACGATGTAGCCGGCGCCGTCGTGCTCGACGAAGTTGAAGATCTTGACGATGTTCGGGTGCTCGACCTCGGCGAGGAAGCGCTTCTCCTTGACGGCGGCACGCAGTGCCTCGGCGTCGCCCGCGTCGAGCAGGCCCTTGAGCACGACCCATCGATCGGCCACCCGGCGGTCGCGCGCCAGGTAGATCCAGCCGAGTCCGCCGTGGGCGAGGCAGCCCGCCACGTCGTACTGGCCGCCGACGAGCTGGCCGGGCTGGAGCTTGGGCACGAAATCGAACCGCCCGCCGCAGCTTCCGCAGAAGCCCTCGAGGCGTCCCGGTCGGTCGCCGCGCCGGCGCCCGACGGGCTCGCCGCAGCTCGAGCAGAAGCGCTTGTCCTCGGGCACTTCGGCGTCGGCGAGCAGCGCGGCCTGGGGGTCGATGGCGGGCTGCGGGGGGATCCGGACGAGCCCGGCGCCGATGCGGCTGCGCGCCGTGGTGCGCGTGCTCGAGCGCCGCGAGGGCGACGACCCGGTGGCGCCGGTGCGCGTGGACGGCGTGGGCGTCGACGTCAGCCACGACGGTCGCGACGTGCCCGCGGTGGAGCCGGTGGTGCTGCTCGCACCGGTCGACGCGCTCGACGGCCGCGCCGTGGAAGCAGCAGCCGGCGCCGCTGCCGGCGCATTCGCCGGCGCCAGGCCGCACGCGTTGCAGTAGCCGTCCTCGATGGCGCCCGCGCACCCCGGCCGTCTACACGGTTCGTTCCCGCTCATGCCGTTCCCTTCCGTCCTGCCGACTGCACGTGGGCCCGCACGGCGGCCACGTACCGCACGAGGGCCGGTGCCGCGGCGTGGAGATCGGCCGGCGCTTCGTGCAGCGCGGTGTGGGCCCGGTCGTGGAGGGCGCGCAGCTCGGCGTCCTCGGCGGCGCCGTGGGCCCCGGCCATCGCCCGATACGACTCGAGCCGACCCCGAAGCTCGTCGCGTGCGGCCACCGGCGCCTCGTTGGCCCGCAGCGCCGCCTCGGCGGTGGCGCGCAGTGCGCGGGCCCGCTCCGTCCACCGGTCGAGCGCCGACCACCGTTGGGTCCACGGACGTTCGGCGCCCCGTTCCACGCGGTCGAGCTCGGCCTCCAAGCCGTCGGGCCCGTCGAGGAGCGCCTCGGCCACGGGCTCACGCAGCCCGACCGGCTCGCGCACCTTGGCGACCGCCCGTTCGTGGGCGCGGGCGCCGGCCGTGACGAGCAGGCGCAGCGCCACCAGCTCCTGGCGCGCCGCCGCCAGCTCGTCGCCGAGTCGGGCGCGTCGCTGGCCCAGCTCGTCCAGCCGGGCGGCGATCGCCGTCGCCTCGGCGGTCAGCGCCGCGCCGACGTCGGCCTGCCCGACGGGGTCGGTGGTCGACGCGGCGAGCGAGGCGCGCGCCCGGTCGCCGAGGCCGGCGAGCCCGGCCACCGTCGGGTCGTCGCTCACGCCCAGGTCGCGGGCGCGCTGCTCCGCGGCGCCGAGACGAGACACGAGCGCCTGCAGCTGGGGGAGCTGCGTCTGCCACGCCGCGTCGATCGATCGCACCGCTTCGGCCACGGCGCGGTACTGGGTGTCGAGCGTCGCCGCCAGGTCGTCGAGTCGCACCCCGGTGGGGGCGTCGGTGCCGAACAGGGTGCGGCCGGTGAGCCCGCTCCCGGTCGTGGCGGCCGGCTCGACGACGACCGGCCCGGTCAGCAGGCGTCCGATGGCGGTGGTCCGGTCGGCGTCCGGCCGGCGGTCGGCGTCCCGGAGCCGCCGGGCTTCGGCGACGGTGGCGCGAAAAGCGCTCGCCCGTTCCCACAGGTGCGGTGCCTCGGCGATGGCGGCGCCGTGGCGGGCTGCGGTCACGCCGTCGAACGTCGTGTGGCGGATCAGGGTGAACGCCGGGTTCTCGTCGAGGGCGAGCAGGTTGGCCACCATCGTCGACGCGGCCGTCTCGGCCCGCCCGAGCAGCGCGTCGATGGTGGCGAGGTCCGGCGAGGTGGTCATCGGTACTCGGCCAGACGACGCTGCAGGCCCAACCAGGCCAACGCCACGGCCGCGGCCAGCAGCACGGGCGCCAGCCAGGTCTGGGTCGTCTGGCCCTGCTCGGCGGCCGCCACGGCATCGGCCAGACCGGCGCGCTCGTCGGCGCGGGCGGTGAGCAGTGAGCCGTCGAGCACGTTGAACCGACTGGCGGCGCTCCCCGGACGGGTCGGGCTCTCGGAGCCGGCGACGCTCGGGGTCGAGGCGACCGCCAGGTAGGCGTCCACGGCGGCGGCGATCTCGGTGGCCCGGCCGGGCGTGGTCGCCGCGGCCGCCGACACGCCG
>JANPGL010000006.1:0-6007 GCA_031423915.1 Actinomycetes bacterium
CGCGTCGTTGAAGATTCTTGAGGAATCTGGTTCGACCGACGTGAAACACGACCCTTCAACGACGCGGCCTCGCGACCGTCGAACCCATGACCACACTCATGACCGCCCTGTTCGACGACTACACCCGCCATCCCATCCCGCCCGATGTCCTCGGCCGCTGGGCCGAGCGGTACCCCGCGCTCGCCGCCCCACCGGCACAGCTCGCAACCCAGGCCGCGACCTGGTGCCACCCCCGCGGCGATGCCGTCCTCATCGCGCTCCACGAACTCGCCGTCGACGGCGACCGCCACGCCGCACAACTCGTCCTCATCGCGCTCACGCCCCGGCTGGCGGCCGCCGCCCGCCGACAGCACGGCGACCGCGCCGAGATCGTGGCCGAGTTCATCGGCTACCTGTTCGAAGCCGCCGTCACGCCGCACCCGGGGTGGACCACCCGCTACAGCGACCAACTCGTCCGTGCCGCGTTTCGAGCCCGCCAGACGGCGGACGTGACTCGGCTCACCGTCGTCCCGCTCGTCGCCGATGTCGCCCAGCCCGGCGACCCGTACCGGGCCGTCGACAGCACAAGCGACGTCGGCAGGTTTCTCGCCAAGCACGCCAGCCGGGGGACCGTAAGGGGAGCGACGGGCGTCACGCTAGCTGAGGGTCACCCTGGGAACCGAAGGCCCCCAACCCCACGGCACGACCGTTGCGGGTCGGGCACGCAAGCGACGCCAACGCGACACTCGCCGTCTCGCGACCCCGGCGCCGACGTTCGAGCAGAGCTGATCGCGTCCTAGAGTAGGTAGTCGATGACGTGCGGCGCGCGGGTGCACTGCGCGTCCGCCCTGGTCGGCTATGCCGGTATCTTCCCTCCTGAAGCCCCAAAGCCAACCCCGGAGCTGATGGCACCGGGATGGGCGCGGCTACTACGAAACGCGAACGCCGCAGTACTGGGCGCGGTCTCCGACGACATCATCGTCGGCACAGCAGCCGTGATTCGCGACGATGACGTGCCGTGCGGTGTCACGCTCGCACGTCTGCATGTGGACCCGACTTGTCGGCGTCAAGGCATCGGTTCGGTCCTTCACGATCGAGCGGTGCAGGTGGCCGCGCATCAAGGTGCTCGCGGGTTGAACCTGTGGGTTCTGGAGGACAACCACACCGCGCGCGCCATGTACGAACGCCGAGGGTGGTGCCTGATCCCGGGCCCTACCCGACGCAACGACACGCCCGGCATCGTCGACATCTTGTATCAACTCGCTCTGCAGTGACCGGTTGCCCGGCGCTCGCTCGTCGACCCGCGCTTACCCAACGATCATCCAAGCATCCCGGGTTTAGTGTCCGCTTCCCGCCTGGATCGGTTCGATCGCAGGGTGCAGCTTCGATCTCGACCGGTGACACTGGGCGATCCGATTCGTGTGGGTGACGCGATCGGCTGGCTGGTCGGGGTGTCCGGGGCGCAGGTCGTGTTCCGCACCGAACAGGACCCGTCGTTCCACAGCGTTCGTTGCGATCTCGTCAGCCACGCCGACGGTCGGCCGGTCGACTGGAAGGCGTCGCACGACTGGCCGGCCAGGCTCTAGCCAGCGGGCCTACTTCTTGGCGGCGTTGAACGCGTCGACGACGTCCTTGCGAACGACGCCCTTCAACCCGACAGGGACCCCGTTGGCGTTGGCCCAAGCGCGAATTTCGGTCGCCTGAGACTTCCTACGCCGGGACCGCTTGGCGGCCGGCTTCTTCGGAGCAGCCTGCTTGACGGGAGACGCCTTCTTGGCGGCGGGTTTCCTCTGGGCGGCCTGCTTCACCGTTGATGCCTTCTTCACGGCGCTCTTCTTCACTGCCACCGGTGCACGGCCGGTCGTCCGGCCAACTGATACGTACGGTTTCGCCGCCGTAAAGAGCTCCTTCGCGTGGCGAGCGCAGAGATCGACCTGTGTCGTTGCTCCGTCGAGGGTGAGCGTTGCCGAGGTCGATGCGTCCGTGCCGCACACGTCGCAGGTCTGTATGGTCTTCGTTGCCACCGGGGGTTCCTTCGGGTTGGTATTGCCGTCGTGCCCGCGGCACTCGCGTTTTATCACGCTCCTCGCCAATCTGTGCCGCATGGTTCGGATCGGCCAATGCAGTGACCCGTTCCAGCCCGGGCCGCACGTGGGCCGATGGTCAGGTCCATTCCACCGGGTATGGACGGCACTGCGGCCTCGACGATGCCGGGCGCGCCTCCGCGTCCGATCCAGAACCCACTCCAGAGGCAGTCGGGTAGCAGCCCGACGAACCCCTGTCCGAGATGGTCCTCGGAACCTGCAGCCAAAGAGCGACGTCCGCACGCGGCGAGGTAGTGGACCTGAAGTGCCTGGGGTGGGGTGCGACCGACGCGTTCGAGGCCGTACTCGCCCAGCTACTTCCCCGAGGCGTAGTGCCAACAAACGGCATTCGCTGCGGACGTGGCGTTCGCCGCTCAGCTTGGATTCACCGGTGTGTGGTCTGGGTGGTGAGTGGTGAGGATGGGGGTGGGTCGTTTGATCGGCCGCGCCGAAGCCGGGCATGGATCACGTCACCGGTGCCGGCCCCGACCGCTACGAGCGGGTGGTAGCCGCGACTGCCGGTGCGCATCACCTTGCGGGCGCCGTCTTTGGCCAGCCCGAACGTGGCGCACAGGGTCGAGTCGATATCGACCACACACGTGGCGCGGGCCGGTTCATGCGCCCAGACCCGACCGAGGAGCTGATCGATCACCGCGTCGAGTTGGCCAACGTGACCCGGCGTGAACGACCGCAGGAACGTCCCCGCTGTCGAGGGGGCCACGCCCTGATGACCGAGCACGCTCGCCGTTGACCCGGCCCGTAGCCCATCGACGTCGTCGATGCAGTCGCCCCCGGCCAGGAGTGAATGGACCAGCGTCAAGGTCTTGGCCGCCGGGTTCGGGCCGACCGTGACCCGCTCATCGAGCAGGTCACCCAGGCCGAGGTGTTGACCGAGCGTGGCCGCCAGGAAAAGCCCGGCATGATCGACGGCGTGTCGATCGTCGAAGGTCACCGACACCCGGTCCAAGCTGCGCGAAGATCGCATCGAACAAGTGCTCCTTCGAGAGCGATGACAAGGCCCTCAGCAAGCCCAATCATTAAGCTCCTGGAGCACTTCCTCGCGAGTGGCCACCAATCCCGCCGGCGGATCCAGGCTCAGGCCGAGAGCGTGCACCACGAGGCGAACGAACAGCAGCGCTTCGTCAGTCCAGCGCGCCATGTTCGTGAGCTCGTCGAGGACCCGATAGATGTCGGCGATCTCGGTGACCTGTCGCTCGACGCCCGGCAACGGCCAGCGGAAGAAGCTTGTAGGACTGAACTCAGGTGCGTCGATCGTGACGAACGTGCCGCCGCGTCCAAGATCGGTACGCCGTCAAGGCTCGTCGGCCGCCGAACTCACCACCACTCCTGCCCAGCCAGCGCGCTCGCTGACGGTGCGAGCGTGTCGGTGGGTCGGCCGTAGGTGTGGAGCATGGCCAGGATCTTGTGGCGGGTGTGGCGGGCGACGAGGTGGTCGGGAACGCCACGGGCGCGCATCTTGGTGACGATCCTGGCGCGCAGGGAGTGGGAGGTGTACCCGGACGGGTCGAGGCGTAGCTCGGCCACGGCGGCTTTCACGAGCGTGCCGAGGTACTCGTGAGTGAGGCGCCGGTCGTAGTGTGCGGATTGGAACAAGGGGCCCGACTCGACCTGGGCGATCGGCCCAGGGGACGGCGCGGACCGGGCAGAAAGGCGTTGAGCGTGCGCTGGGCACGGCGATGATCCCGACTTTGAGGGTCTGGTTCGTCTTGGAGCCGTGGCGGAGGTGGACGACCATCCCGAGGGGTACCAAAGGTTGCCGGCGGGGCGCCGAAGGTTCGTCGGGAGGGCCAGGGAGACTTGAGACGTCCTCGACGATCTAGATTTTGGCCACGGCGAGGCTCACGGTCTCGGAGCGCCGGAGCGGCGCCCGGCGCTCGTCAGTTGGCGACGCCGCAGATGTCGAGCGCCAACGCAGCTAGCGTGCGCGCGGTGACGAGCACCTCGTGGACGGGGACCGACTCTCGGGGGCCGTGCGCGAGCTCCGTATCGCCGGGGCCGTACTGCAGTGTCGCTACACCGCCGATTCCGGTCATCAGTCGGAGGTCGCTCCCGTAGGGGGCGCCGTACACATCGGGGGACTGCTCGGTGCCGGTGACGATGCAGTGTGCTCGACCCACACGACCTACGAGCTCGGCATCCGCCGCGATCGATCCCGACGCGAACTGACCACCCCACCACTCGACGAGCACCGGGTGGGTGCGCAGCCAGGAGTCACGTTCGCACGCCTCGGCGACCGCCTCCTCGAGAGCCTGACGTGCCTGGGCGACCGGCTCGCCGATGGCGACGCCGAGACGCCCCTCCGCCACGAGAAGATCAGGTACCGATGACGCCCAATCGCCTGCGTGGACCACGCCGATCGAGATGGGGTGTGCCAGCGGCCACCGCGCCATGCGTGGGTCAATCACCTCGTGCCGGCGGCGCTCCAGCTCAGCGAGGGCTTGCCAGATGGGCCAGAACTTCTCGATGGCACTCGTCCCGGACGTGCGGCGCGCGGCATGGGTGGCCTGGCCGCGAACGCGCAGACGGAACGTCAGGGCCCCGGAGTTGGCGGGAATCATCGCGAGTGACGTCGGTTCGGGGATCACGCAGGCGTCAGCACGCCACCCGCGCCGCAGGGTCGCGAACGTGCCGAGCCCACCGTCCTCCTCACCCTGGACCGATGCGAGCACGAGGTCGCCCCGGAGTCGTACACCGGCAGACCGGATCGCCTCGGCGGCCCACATCGCCGCGATCAGACCCGCCTTCATGTCGCACGCACCCCGGCCAAACAGCCGGCCATCGCGTGTCTCGGCCTCGAACGGAGGCTCGACCCACGCCGCGGAGTCGCCGGTCGGGACGACGTCGATGTGCCCGTTGAGCATGAGCGACGGGCCGTCACCGGTGCCCGGTCGGCGTCCGACCAGGCCCCACGCCTCGCGCCGGTCGACCTCCATGCCGGGGAACTCCGGGTCGGCTCGCAGCTGGTCGAGATCGATGTGCCAATGGTCAACGTCGAGACCCGAGCGCGCGAACACGTCGGCCATGAACGCTTGGGCGTCGTTCTCGGCGTCGGTACCGCTGACGCTCGGAATGCGCACGACGTCGCCGACCAGGCGCATCATCTCGGGTTGCAGGCTCTCGACAGCGTCGAGCACATCGTGCAGGCGCCCGATCATCGTGAGACGCGTCGATCGAACGGACCGGGGAACATACGACGGCACGATAACTGACCGGCCACGGGCTCTCGTCGACACCTGGCACCGGCAGGAGCCTCGAGCACCCAGGCGGGCGCATTCTGCGATCGCCGGTTCTTTGCATCCGCCCACGGCAGTCTGCCGAGGTACGGACCGCGGTAGCTGTGGCCGCATGACTTGGGGCTACACGCGGTGAGCGGTCCTCGATGCCGCGGTGCTCCTCGAAGCAAGATCGGGCTGCGGGATCATGCCTCTGGACGGCTCGACCTTCCATGGCGCGAGCCCGTCCGGAATGGTCGCCACGTCCAGCCGCGACAGGCCGGTGCGTTCCTCGACACGCACCAGCAGCGTCGCGCGCCGGAACAGGATCGCCCCCGGGTTGAACGCACTGTTCACCATCGTCGGGAAGTCGTACCCGGTGAGGATCGGGTTCCCCTTGTAGCCGTGGAAGAGCTCGCGAACATCGCGACTGGACACGGTGGGTGCCTCCTAGGATCTACGCCAATGATCCGGCGATTTCGGCCAGAGCCGGTGGTCAGCGCCGGGGCGGTGGACGGGTGCGGACCGATCTTCAACGCCGGGTTGCTCCACCACGACGGTCGCTACCACCTCTTCGCCTGCGGCGTGCGCACCGGGTTTCGACGCACCGCGGGGTCGCGGGTCGTCGACTAGGTGTCCGACGTGTTCGTATTCGAGTCGTTCGACGGCTTCGACTACGACTTCGGCTACGTGCTGGCGCGGGCCGGCGAC
>JANPGL010000007.1:0-3954 GCA_031423915.1 Actinomycetes bacterium
ACCTCACGAAAGCGCTCGACCTGAACCCCTCGTTCAACCCTCTCGCTGCGCCCGTCGCCCGTAGGACGCTCGACTCGCTCGGCACCGACGCATGAGGCGTCCACGGTGGCGCACCGGTCTGGCCGTGGGGGCGCTCGTCGCGATCGCGGGCGCGGCCGGGTTCGCCCACCCCGCCAGCGCCCACCCCCTGGGCAACCTGAGCGTCAACCACTACCACGGCCTCGTCGTCCGGCCCGACCGGCTCATCGACGACGCCGTAGTGGACAGCGCCGAGATCCCGACCACCCAGGCGTCGGGCTCGGTCGATGCCGACGGCGACGGTACGGCGACGGCGCAGGAGCTCGTCGCCTACGCCGACACGCAGTGCCGGGCGTTGCAGGCCGCGGTGAGCGCCTCGATCGGCGGTCGTGCCGTGACGTTCACCGTCACGTCGGCCTCGTTCGCCTACCACCCGGGCCAGGCCGGCCTGGTCACGTCGCGGCTCGAGTGCCGTCTCGAGGCCGCGGTGTCGATCGCCGCCGACGACACGATCACGTTCAGCGACACCTACCTCGCCGACCGGATCGGCTGGCGCGAGATCACCGCCACGGCCGACGGACTGACGCTGGCCTCGTCGTCGGTGCCGAGCGACAGCGTGACCGGCCGGCTGGCGCGGTACCCCACCGATCTGCTCGGGTCGCCGTTCGATGTGCGGACCGCCACGCTGCGCTTGGCTCCGCTCGGAGCCGCGTCCGGTGCGCCGGCGACGACGGTCAAGCCTCACGGTCTTTCGATCGAGGCGATGGGCCCGTTCAGCGCGTTCGTCGATCGAGTCAACGGCTCTTTCAACGACCTCGTCGGGCGGCGTCAGCTCACGCTCGGGGTCGGTTCGTTGGCCGTGGCACTGGCCCTGCTGCTCGGCGCATCGCACGCCCTGCTCCCCGGGCACGGCAAGACCGTGATGGCGGCGTACATCGCCGGCCGTCAGGGCTCCGTGCGCGACGCCGTGCTGGTCGGTGGCACGGTGACGGCGACGCACACCGGCGGCGTGCTGCTGCTGGGTCTGGCGCTGTCGGCCTCGGCCACGTTGGCCGGCGAGGTCGTGCTGGCATGGCTCGGCGTCGCCAGCGGCGTGCTCATCGCGGTGCTCGGTCTCGGCCTGCTCAGGAACGCCCGGCGGCACCGGACGTGGGCCTGGGCCGGCGATCACGGTCACGGTCACGGTCATGGTCATGGCCATGGCCACGGCGGTCACGGCCATGGCCACGATCACGGCGATCACGCGCACCACGGCGATCACGCACACGACGGCGACCACGGGCACGGCCCGCACCCCCACGAGGGTCCGCTGGCGTCGGTCGTCGCCTCCGCCGCCCAGCCGGCCTCGGTGGCCACGCTGGCGCCCGACGACCGGCCGACGTCACCGTCGCCCGGTCATCGCCCGCACGTCTCGCGGCGGGGTCTCGTCGGCATGGGGGTCGCCGGAGGTCTCGTGCCGAGCCCGTCCGCCCTCGTCGTCCTCCTGTCGGCCATCGCGCTCGGCCGGACGGTCTTCGGCGTCGTGCTCGTGCTGGTGTACGGGATCGGCATGGCGGGCACCTTGACGCTCGCCGGCGTTCTGCTCGTGCGGGTGAGAGACCGTCTGCAGGAGCGGGACCGGTCGGCGAGCCGCGCCCGTCGCATCGTGCGCTCGTGGTCCCGTGTCGCGCCCTACGCGACGGCGGGCCTGGTGGTCGTGGTCGGCCTCGGGCTGGCGGTGCGGAGCCTTCGGCTCGTGTGATCCGACGACGCTCGAGCGTCGGGTGCGCCGATGAGTTCGGTCGAGCCGGGCCGTCGAGCGTGGTACACCGATCGACAAGGAACGGGTGATCGAAAATGACGGACCGCGTGCTCGCGGGAATGGCCCACGTCAACGGGGTGGAGATGTACTGGGAGCGCCGAGGCGGAGGCGGCGCGCCGTTGGTCGTCGTGCACGGCGGCTTCGGCGTCACCGGCATGTTCGGGGGGTTGCTCGATCGGCTCGCCGAGCACCGCACGGTCGTCGCCGTCGAGCTGCAGGGCCACGGCCACACCCCCGACATCGACCGGCCCTTCGCCTACGAGACCTTCGGCGACGATCTCGTGGCGTTGGCCGGTGCGCTCGACCTCGGCCCGATCGACCTGCTGGGATACTCCCTGGGCGGGGGCGCCGCTCTGCGTGCGGCCATCCAGCACCCCAACGCCGTGCGGCGCCTCGTCGTGGTCTCGGCGCCGTTCCGGCGGGCGGGCTGGTTCCCCGACGTCCTCGCCGGGATGGATCAGATGAGCGATGCGGGATTCCTGCACATGAAGGACACCCCCATGTACGCGGCCTACGCCGCAGTGGCCCCCGACCTCGCGGGTTTCGGCGCGCTGATGAACAAGACGGGCGAGCTCCTCCGCCGGCCCTACGACTGGACCGAGGACGTCAGCGCGATGACCGTGCCGTCGATGCTCGTCGTCGGCGACTGCGACAGCATCCCGCCGTCCCACGCGGCCGAGTTCTACGCGCTGCGGGGCGGCGGTCTACGCGACGCCGGCTGGGACGGAACGCTTCCGACCGGGTCTCGCCTGGCCATCCTGCCGGGTCGCACGCACTACGACATCTTCCAGGCCCCCGAGCTGGCCGACGTGGCGGACGCGTTCCTGACCGCCTGACGGCAGGCGGCGAGCGGGTTCAGCCTGCGTTGGGGTCCAGCAGGGTGATGTCGTAGGCGCCCTGGTCGCCGGGCCCGCGGTCCCAGCCGCCGCGGATGACGGCCGAGCAGGTCGCCACCTTGTGCCTCGAGATGGTCCTGGCGACCGTCCCGCCGAGGGCTTTGGCGTCGTCGGGGCTCAGGTATCCGACGCGCTGACCGAGTGCGAACACCACCACCGCGTTGCCGTCGTTCGGGTTCGTCGGTTCGGGCACCAGCTGAGCCAGGATGCGCACGTCGTGCCCTTCGGGAGTCCGCGGTCCGCAGATGGCCACGAACGCGTCCTGGTGGCTGGCCTGATCCACGACGGTCACGCCGCCGTTCCAGCGCATCGTCACGGTCGGTGACGACGCAGGCGTCGCCGACCGCTCTTGCGCGGTCGGTTCGTCCCTGCGGAGCAGGCGGTCGAGAAGTCCCACCGCACGACCGTATGGGACACGACGATCGTGCCGCGCGTGCGCCGCTCGATGTTGACCAACCGTTGTCCTCCCGCTCGCGCCCCGTGGGGCTGGCACCCCCGCCTCAACGGGGCAGCAACCCCCGAACACGGGCCAGCTCGGCATCGTCGTGGCGGGGGACGATCACGACGGCGTCGTCGAAGCCGGCGTCGGCCAACTCGGTCAGCACCTCGGCGGCGTCCTCGCGGCCGGCGTCCAGGTTGGCGGCCACGGCTCGGGTGCCGCCGGCGTCCCGGAAGCGCCGGAGGCCCTGACGCAGCGTCGCCACGTCGGTGGAGCGCGCCGAGCCGATCCAGCCGCCGAACTCGGTGGCCGCACGGTCGATCCACCGGCCGTTGGCGAACGCGCCGATGAGCACCGGCGGGCCGCCCACCTGCCCCCGCCATGGCGGCAGCGTTCCTCCGTCGACGGTCTCGCCCTGCCAGAGGCGTCGCATGGCGGCGAGGTGGTGGTCGAGCAGCCGGAACCGGTCGCCGAAGGGAATGCCGAACGCCTCGTAGTCGGCCGGCGTCGACCCGCTGCCCACGCCGAACGCGAACCGCCCGCCCGACACGAGCTGCAGCGTCAGCGCCCGCATCGCCAGCTCGAACGGATGCCGCAACGGCACCTGGAGCACGCACGTGCCGATCTCGAGCCCGGTGTGCGACGCGGCCAACGCGAGGGACACGAACGGATCCTGCAGCAGGAACCCGCGATTGTGGGCGTCGACCAGCCACACCGAGTCGAACCCGTTCGCCTCGCTGGCCGTCGCCGCGTCGACGACGGAACCGGGACCGAGGGGGAGCACCACACCGAGCCGCACG
>JANPGL010000008.1:0-2275 GCA_031423915.1 Actinomycetes bacterium
CGCCCCGCTGGCCGAGGCGCTGCGCGCCGGCCGGCCCCGCCTCACATCGGCCTGAGCTCGTTCACCGCCGGGCCGACGACCCGGCACGCCTCAGCGTGCGCCCATCGCCTCGTTGGCCTGCGGCTCCCATGCCACCAGGTCGGCGAGGCGGGCGTCGTTCGAGAACATCTGCACGATGGGCATGTTGAGCCCGACGCGGCGCTGCATGCGGCGCACCTCGAGTTCCTCGTTCCACAGCACGAGCGTGACGACGAGACCCTCCTCCCCCGCACGGGCCGTGCGGCCCGAGCGGTGCAGGTAGTCGCGCGGATCGGGCGGCGGGTCGTAGTGGACCACGCAGTCGATCTCGTCGATGTCGAGGCCACGGGCGGCGACGTCGGTGGCCACCAGCAGCTTCAACGTGCCGTCGGCGAACTCCTTGATGGCCCGCTCACGGTGGCGTTGCTGGAGATCGCCGTGGATGGCGGCGGCCGCCACGCCGGCCTTGCGCAGCTCGGCGGTGAGCTGGTCGGCACCGCGCTTGGACTTCACGAAGGCGAGCGTGCGCGGGTGCGGCTTGGCGATGGCGGCCAGCATCTTCATCTTGTCCATCTCGTGGACGAGCAGGAAGCGGTGGATCATCTCCTCGACCGTGATGGTGTCCGACGCGACTTCGTGGCGAACCGGGTCGTGCAGGTCGCGGCGCACGATGTGGTCGACCGCACCGTCGAGCGTGGCGGAGAACAACAACACCTGGCGCGAGTCCGGGATGTGGCGCAGCAGCCACTCGACCTGGGGGAGGAAGCCCATGTCGACCATCCGGTCGGCCTCGTCGAGGACCACCAGGCTGATGTCGGCCAACGAGACCAGCTTGCGGTCGACGAGGTCGATGAGGCGACCGGGCGTGGCGATCACGATGTCGGCTCCGTCGGCGAGGCCCTTCAGCTGGGTCTCCATGCGCTGACCGCCGTACACGGCGACCACGGCGCGGCCGACCGACTCGGCCAGCGGGGCGAGCACCTCGGACACCTGGAGCGCCAGCTCACGGGTGGGCACGAGCACCAGCCCGCGGGGCCGATTGGGTTCGCCGGGCTGCGTGCGGGCGAGCAGTGGAATGCCGTACGCGAGCGTCTTGCCAGAGCCGGTCTTGGCCTTGCCCACCACGTCGCGGCCCGCGAGGGCGTCCGCGATGGTGAGGCTCTGGATGGCGAAGGGCTCGGTGATCCCGGAGGCGCTGAGAGCAGCGACGAGAGCAGGGGGTGTGCCGAGTGAAGCGAACGTCGTCGTCATGGATGCGCGGCGAGGATTGGGGAGGACCCGCCGCACGGAGTGTATCGGTGAGGGGTCCGGACCGGTGGCATCCACCGGCCCGGGCCCGCCCACCGCACGAACGTCAAAGCGCCTGCACGTTGCGGGCCTGGTCGCCCTTGTCGCCCGCCACCACCTCGAACTGCACGCGCTGACCCTCGGTGAGGGAGCGGTACCCGTTCATCTGGATGGCGCTGTGATGCACGAAGACATCGGCGCCTTCGTCTCGCGCGATGAAGCCGTAGCCCTTCTCGTTGTTGAACCACTTCACGGTACCGGTAGCCATCGCCGTACCGAACCCTTTCCGCCCCCACACGGGCTCCACGCGGGGTCGGCACTGCACCCACCCACTGCTGGTCGCACACGGTAGCAGCGCGAACGCCCAGCTACCATGCCTGATGTGCAGCTGACCAGGGGCGCGAGTCCCGGGCCGCCGGCCCGTCCGTGACCCGACTCGCCAAGCGCGACGTCGAGCGGCTGCTGGCCGACTACGACACCGAGCCGGTCACGGCGTTGCGGCGCGCCCTCGGACGTCTGCTCGACCGCCCGCACGCCACCTGGCCCGAGCTGGTAGCCCTCGCCCCGCTGCCGGACACCCGCCGGGCGAGCCTGCTGGTGCAGGACGAGGCGACGATGGACGAGCTCGTGCGCGAACTGAACGAGCGACGGGCGCTCGGCTGACGCCTCCGAGCCGGTCCGGACGCGGCGCGCCGACGGCGAGATCGGCGCGCAACTCGGTCCGAGTTGCGACGGAGGGGTGGTCGGCTGCGTAAAGTGCGGTGCCGACGTCGATCAGGGGGCAGAACATGCAGGTCTCGGTGACGGTCAACGGGGTGGCTCAGAGCCACGACGTGGAACCGCGTTTGTTGCTGGTGCACTACGTGCGCGAGGTGCTCGGACTCACCGGCACCAACATCGGATGCGACACCTCGTCGTGCGGGGCGTGCACGCTCCACGTCGACGGACAAAGCGTCAAGAGCTGCACCAT
>JANPGL010000009.1:0-3130 GCA_031423915.1 Actinomycetes bacterium
GCACGCGCCGCTCGGGTCGCAGACCCGACGCCGCCATCTGCTCCTCGATCGTGCCGAGGCGTCCGAGCACCTGCCGCACCGGTGTGGCGGCCACGAACCAGCCGAAGCCCTGGCGGGAGTCCACGAGGCCCTCGTCGCGCAACAGCTCGAGCGCCCGGCGCACCGTGACGCGCGACGCACCGTGCCGGGCCGACAGCTCGGCCTCCGACGGGAGCAGCCGACCGGGCACCAGGTCGCCCGTGCCGATGGCGGCGCGCAGCTCGTCGGCGATCTGCCGGTAGCGGATGGCGCGACCCCGGTCGGGCACGTCAACCCTTCGCGAGCTTGGTGAACGAACCGGCCTGGAACGCCGGGATCTGGTCGGCGTGGGCGTCGAGCCAGCCGACCACGTCGCTGTAGGTGGCGCACACGACCTCGGGCTTGGTGCACTCGGCGCGCAGCACGTCCTCGACGGCCCGGTTGTAGGCGTCGCCGTCGGACGAGTTGAAGTGGTTCGAGATCTCGAACGGTGTGCGGTTGCCGTAGTAGAGCGAGTCGAACGTCTTCAGGTAGGCGTCGCGCACCGATGTGTAGACCTGGGTCGTCTGCTCGGTCGTGAGCGTGCCGTTGACCGCGGCGCCCTTGAAGCCCGTGGAGATCGAGAAGTCGACGGTGAGGGTGGGCCGATCCAACCCGGCGATGGTGATGCCCGCGAAGCCGAACGCCCACAGGCCCTTGCGTTGGCGGGGCCAGTCGAACAGGCCCTTGGTGTTGCTGGCGTCGTAGCGGTAGCCGCGGGCGCGCAGCACCGGGTAGAGCTCGTCGAGCTGCCCCTCCAGGCACGGCGTGCGCGAGCCGGCGACGCGCAGCGGGTCGTACGGTGAGCCCAGGGAGGCGGGCAGGTTGTTGTTGGTGTCGACCTTGAGCACGAGCGACTCGACCTGGTTCAACTCGGTGGCCCAGTCGCCCTTGTCCCAGGTGTTCACGCCACCCGCCCCGCACCAGTGGCCGCCGAAGTGGTTGCCGATCTCGTCGCCGGCGCGCGCCGAGTCCTGCAGGCTCTTCACCACGGCGGTGATGTAGGCGTTGTCGTCCTGCCCGGCGGGTGTCGGCGAGAAGCCGATGGCCGACGCGCCCGCCGCGTGGCCGGGGCCCTGGTACGTCTTGCTGGTCTGCTTGCCGAGCAGGTACACGGCCGAGAGGAAGTAGGTGAGCTTGGCGCCGGCCGCGTCGGCTGCGGCTCGCCAGCGCGCCATCAGCTTGGGATCGGCGGCACCGTCGAAGGAGACGAGCACGAACTGCGGCGGCCGCTTGCCGTCGTAGAGCCCGCTCGCGGGGATCTTGCTCATCGGGTCGCCCACCGGGGGGCCGGCCACGGTCGGGCCGGCACCGACGGCGGCGCTGGACGTCGACGGCAGCGGCGCCGGCGACGTGGCAAGGGTCGACGAGACCGGGGCGTCCGTCGCGGAGCCCGCGACGCGGTCGCCCGTCGACGGGCGCTGGCCCACGCAGGCGACCAGCATCGCGGCGGCCAGCACGAGGCCGACGGCGGCGACCCGGTCGCGCCGGCGGCGACGGGCGGGGGCGGACTGCGGGTGGATCTTCGACCTCCGAGGGGTGACGACGAGGCGACCGTAGTGGTCGACGGCCCGACGGAGGGGGCATCTGGCACCCGCCATGGAGGAAGATGCAGGTCAGCGGCGTCATGCCCGATAGCGCCAACTTGTCTTGAACTTGTCTACACCAGGTACAGTGGGGGGCGAACGAACCGCCCACCGCGCGCCGCATCCCAGGAGGATCCCGTCATGGCCGTTTCCGCCGGCACCCCGATCGAGCTCGTCGAGAAGGTCTACGCCACCCTCGTCGAACGGTCCAACCTGGGCCGCCAGGGGCTCGGCCGCCCGCTGACGCTGGCCGAGAAGATCCTCATCAACCACCTCGTCGACGCGAACGAGGACATCGCCCGAGGCGGCACCTACAACGACTTCGCCCCCGACCGCGTCGCCATGCAGGACGCCACGGCCCAGATGGCGCTGCTCCAGTTCATGACGGCCGGCCTGCCCACCACCGCCGTGCCCTCCACCGTGCACTGCGACCACCTGATCCTGGCCAAGGTCGGCGCCAAGATCGACCTCGGCGTGGCCATCGACGACAACCGCGAGGTGTACGACTTCCTCACGTCGGTGTCGGCCAAGTTCGGCATCGGCTTCTGGGGCCCCGGGAGCGGCATCATCCACCAGGTCGTGCTCGAGCACTACGCCTTCCCCGGCGGCATGATGATCGGCACCGACAGCCACACCCCGAACGCCGGCGGGCTCGGCATGGTCGCGATCGGCGTGGGTGGCGCCGACGCCGTCGACGTCATGACCGGCTTCCCGTTCAACGTGCGCTGGCCCAAGGTCATCGGCGTGAAGCTCACCGGCACGCTGTCGGGCTGGAGCTCGCCGAAGGACGTCATCCTCGAGGTGGCCCGCGTGCTCACCGTCGAAGGCGGCACCGGCGCGATCGTCGAGTACTTCGGCCCGGGCGCCGACACCATCTCGGCCACCGGCAAGGCCACCATCTGCAACATGGGCGCCGAGATCGGCGCCACCTGCTCGGTGTTCGCCTACGACGCCAACATGGCTCAGTACCTGAAGGCCACCGGCCGCGAGGGCATCGCGGATGCCGCCGACAAGGTCGCCACCGACCTGCGCCCCGACGACGGTGCGCTCTACGACCAGCTCATCGAGATCGACCTCGACACGCTCAAGCCGCTCATCAACGGGCCCCACTCCCCCGACCGCGCCCACCGGGTCGGCGCGGCCGGCGTCGGCGCGGCCGCCCGCGAGAACGAGTGGCCCCTGGACATCTCGGCCGCCCTCATCGGCTCGTGCACGAACTCCTCGTACGAGGACATCACGCGCGCTGCCTCGGTGGCCCGCCAGGCCGCGGCCAAGGGGCTGAAGGCCAAGACCGACCTGCTCATCTCGCCAGGGTCCGAGCAGATCCGGGCCACCATCGAGCGCGACGGCCTGCTGGCCGACCTCGAGGCCATCGGCGCCACCGTCCTCGCCAACGCCTGCGGCCCCTGCATCGGCCAATGGGCACGCGACGACGTCCACGAGGGCGACGCCAACGTCATCGTCACGTCGTACAACCGCAACTTCCC
>JANPGL010000010.1:0-4940 GCA_031423915.1 Actinomycetes bacterium
GTCTGCAGTTCCGCTTCAACGTCTAGCAGGGTTTCGCGGGCTGCTCAGTCGCGTCCACAGTCGAGGTCAGCCGATCGACAGGCGGCGAACCGATGTGGCTAGATATTCTCGACCAAAAGCGCCATATTGCTCAGATGGAAGCAGGAGTCCGAGAGCTACGAGATCGCCTGAGCCACTACTTGAACGTCGTACGCGACGGCCAGGAGGTGACCGTGACCGACCACGGCAAGGCGGTGGCCCGGCTCGTACCGCTGGACCAACCTCGGGCGCTTGATCGCCTGGTTGCCGAGGGGCTGGTCACCCCTGCGCCGGCGGCCAAGAGATCGCGGACACCTCTCCGCATCACGGCCAAGGGGACCGTCAGCGACCTCGTGGCCGAACAGCGGCAGTGATCGCCTACTTCGACACCTCCGCGGTGATCCCGCTGCTGATCGGCGAGCCTTCGTCGGCTACTTGTGCGCGAATGTGGAACGAAGCCGCCCGCAGCGTCAGCGTCCGCCTGCTCTACCCGGAGGCGCGCGCAGCGCTCGCCAGGGCCGAGCGGATGGGACGAATCACCAAACGCCAGCACGAGGTCGCCGTCGCAGAACTGGAGACGATCATCACGGAGATCGACCACGTCGAGATCACCGCCCAGTTGGCCCGCAACGCTGGTGACCTCGCCCAAGCCCACCAACTGCGCGGCTACGACGCCGTTCACCTCGCCGCGGCCATGGCCGCGCTCGATGCCGAACTCGTCCTGGTCACCGGCGACAACGACCTGGCCGGCGCCGCTCGATCACTCGGCCTGCCGGTTGCGCTCACACGATGACCGCCCTGCGCACCGAACGGATCTGAGTCGTGGCTGACATCGTCATCCCGGACGTCCCTGAGGACGTGATCGCCGCCATTGACTTGAAGGCACGGCGGCTCGGCCTCTCACGAGCCGACTACCTCCGGGCGGGTACTGGCTCGCGAGCGGGATGCCCAACCAGTCCAGGTGACCGTGGCCGACTTGGCCGGCTTCGCCGAGACCTTCGCCGATCTCGATGACCCGGACGTCATGAGCGACGCCTGGCGATGAGGGCTCGGACCCACGGAGCTGCGTACTTTCTGCGAACTCGGCCTCGCAACTGAACTGCAGCGTTGCAGGTCAGACCCCATGAATCGACCGCACTCCGACGTTCCGCTTCAACGTGTAGTCGGCTGCGGGCCAGCGGCCGGCCGGGCCGCTCGTCCCGCTTCTCCGCCCGCTGAGTCTCACCGGCGAGATCAGGCGGGCGCAGAACCCCGCCAGGCCCGCACCGCTCTGCTTTCCGGCCCGCTCCGTCTCATCGGCGCAACCAGGCGGGCTCGGAAGTGCCGGGCCGCGCGGGTGAACCGCAGCCCCGCCAGGTCGGCGCAGCCCGCAGGCGTGTCGCGAGCCGCGATCCGCCTGCGACGGCTACCGGCTCGCGAGCGTGATGGTCAACCAGTCCCGGTGACCGAGCGGCTGCGGTCATCCGGCAGGTGCCGACTCGTCAGCCGCAGGATCGGGGCCAGAGTGCCGCGGCCGCCAGCCGTCTTCGGCACGCTCCTCGACCGAGCCGTCCGACGATTCGATGCGCAGCAGGTGGAGCCAGCCGTTGAGCACCAGGTCCTGCACGACGGGCTGCGCGTCGATCACGGCATCGATGGCGGCACCGGGCGCCTCGATGAACACCGACAGGCGCAGCGGGCGGTGACGGAGCGTCTCGCCGTCGTGCAGGGACTGGATCGGCAGGCCGATGCGGAGGTCGCCACCGTTGCCCTCGAACACGCCGATGTGGCCACCGACCACGTTGTGCAGCACCTTGTTGCCGCTCCCGTAGCGGCGGTTGTCGACGGTCGATGCGTGGTACTGCAGGTTGATCCAGTTCGTCACCACCATCGGCGCGGTCATGATGAGCGTGAGCACGGCGAGGTCGGAGTCGCCGCGCCAGTCGTAGTCGTGGAGGAAGCACCGTCCCTCGAGGTCGATGTGGCGGGTGCGCCACCGGGGCGCCACCACGAAGGCGGCGTTGCCGGCGAGGCCCCACTCGGGCCGCACCTGCGACCAGTCGTTGGCCCGCTCCAACACGGCGCGTTCCAGCCGGCGAGGCTCGGCCACGAGTTGACCCAGGCCGAGCGACGTCGCCCGCTCGGCACGCGCCACATCGCCGGCCAGCGCGAGCCACGTCCCGAGCTCGGCCAGGCCAGGCCGGTGCGACTCGGGCGCCAGGTCGGTGTCGAACAACTCGACCATGTCGGTCGTCGTCGTGTGCAGCGCCGCCACGAACCAGGTGGTGTCCGGGACGTCGACCCCGAGCCCACGCAACCCGTCGCGCACCTGCGCATCGTTCAACAGATCGGCCAGCACTCGTGCGTTCACCTCGCCGGTCTGACCGCCGCACGCGCCGCAGTCGAGACCGGCGGCGTGCGGGTTGTTGGCACTCTGGCTCCCGTGCCCACACAGCATCACGAGCGGCGCGAAGCCCTCGACCAGCCCCATCCCACCGAGCACCCGGTGCGCCAGCGCAGCGGCGGCGGAAGCGTCGTCGACCAGGCCGAGCCGGGGCCGCCAGCGACGAGCGTCGGGGCCGACACCGTCGTGCTCCCACGCCGCCGGGCGGTGCCGGTGCGGCAGGCTCTCCTTCACGAGCTTGACGCCGTAGCAGAGCCCCAGGGCCTCGACGAAGCTGAACACCGACGACGGCTGGCGCCGGAAACCCTCCCAGCGCTGCCGCTCCGCCAGCACGCCCGCCCGGCCGGCGGCCAGCGCCTGGGCATCCGCACCCGGCGCGTCGTCCGTAACGTTCAGCACCGGCGCCAGCAGGCCGGGTAGCTGGGGTCGCGTCAGGGCGCTGCCGGCGGGGGTGTACGAGATCGGCAGCCCGAAGAACCCGGCGAACCCTCTCGTGTGGACCGACGCCTCGGTGGCTTCCAACGCCCGACGGAAGACCTCCGAGCGGACGTCGATGCAGAACACCGCCTGCACGGTGGGCGGTGCGACGACGGGAGCCGCGGCTCCCAACGCGGCGATGAGCGTGTCCTGGTAGGTGCGCTCGAGCGCGTCCTGCAGCACCCACTCGACGCGCTGTGCTCGGCCGTTCGCCGCCACCACCTCGTCGCACCCGTCCCACGCCGCACCGACCTGCGGCGCAAGCTCGTCGCCCTGGTCGCCGGCGAGCAACCACTCCCACGCCACCCGGATCGCCAGGAGGTCCACGATCGTGTCGTCGTCGCCGCCGGCGAGACGCGCCTGCCACCGTCGGTACGCGCACCAGGCGGCCCAGCCGTTCACCGACGCCAGCACGGCGGTGAGGTACGCCTCGACCGCGTCGTCCGCGATGCCGAGGTCGCGCACGATCGCGGCGATGGCATCGGTGGACGACTCGGGGAGCGCATCGAGCTGTGCCCGCGCCCAGGCGCGCCCGCGCCCCCACCGGAAGCCGTGGCTGACGGACGGGTCGACGCGCCACGCCGCGAACAGGCCGGTCTGCTGATCGGGTGCCCACGTGGCCTGCCACTCGTCGAAGTGGGCGGCGAGGTGCTGCCCGATCTGATGGGTCACGAGGTCCGTCCAGGTTCGACCTGGCACCGGGCCCTGACCAACGCTGGCATCTACGAGGTCGGACACGAGCGGCAGTCGCGACAACGGCGGTGTGTCGGGTTCCTGCCCGGCCGCCAGCAACCGACGAGCGGCCGATGCGAGGCCCGGATCACCCAGTGCCGACGCGGCGGCATCGAGGTGATGTTCCCCCATCCGACCGGCGGCCCACTCCTCGCGAAACCAGGCCCCCGGCATCGTCAACGCCGTGCCCGCCAACGCGCCGAGTCGCGCTGCGGCCTCGGTGATCGGCGAGTCGCGCCACCCCCAGTACGGGTTCACGGCGATGAAGCGATCGAGCGGCCACGTGGGAGCGATGCGGTCGCACGCCGCGTCGATGTCGTTGCGCACGGCGGCACCGGCGGTGGGCGCGATGGCGGGCGTGCTGGTGGGCGTGATGGTGTCGTTCATGTGGCGTTCCGATCCGAGACAGGCGAGCGGGAGTGGGTCAGTGCGCCAACGCCACGGCGGCATCGGCGGGTGCGGTCGGCCGGGTCGAGGAGTTCGGCACCGTGGCGGCGACCGGCACGAGGGTGACGACCGCTCGCTGCGGCAACAGGGCGTGACGCGGCGTCGCCGCGGGCGGGGGCGAGAGCCTGAAGGCCAGCCGGGTGAAGCCCTCGTCGAGGAACAGACCGGCGTAGATCCACGGGCGGATCCGCCGCGCCAGCTGCCCAGCCGGGGCCACGGCGCACGCCGTGTGCACCACGAACAAGGCGGTGAAGCCGACGGCCACGCACACGAGCAGCGCCACCGGCGCCGTCGAGGCGTGCGGCACCAGCCGGCCAACCGACTCGTGCAGGGCCAGGTACGCCACGGGTACCAGCAACGCCCGGGCCGGCAGCGAACGGTGACCGCCCGAGCGGAACGGCGTCGTGAGCGGCACGAGGGCGACGGCGACGATGCCGAGCAGCACCCAGACGGTCGGCGACAGCGGCGCTACGCCCGGTACCAGTCCCCACAGCGCGCCCACCACGACGGTGCCGGTCGCGGCGACCGCCGCACCCCTGGCGATGGCCGCGGGGCTCTGCGCCTCCGCGGCCCTGGCCAGCTGACGGCGCTGCGTCTGGCGTACCGTGCCTCCTGCCCCCAGGAACGCATGCGCCTTGTACACCGAGTGGGCCATCAGGTGGAGCAGGGCCATCTCCCACACGCCGAGTCCGCACTGAAGCAGCATGAAGCCCATCTGCGCACAGGTCGACCACGCCAGCGCCACCTTCACGCTCACGCGCGTCGTCATCACCAGCGAGGCGACGACCGCCGTGAGCACGCCGGCGATCACCAGCAGCGCACGGGTCTCCACCTGATGGCCCACTCCGTGTACAAGGCGCATGCGTTCCTGGGGGCAGGAGGC
>JANPGL010000011.1:0-41520 GCA_031423915.1 Actinomycetes bacterium
GCAAGGGGTCGAGCGCTGCGCCCGTCGCCGTAGGCAGCGAGGTCCTCCACACTCACAAGGTGGTCGCTGACGTCGACGCTCGCGCTCAGCCGGCCGATCTCGACCAGGCGGGCGACGTATTCCTCCGACGGCCGGAGGAAACACGGCTGCCTCAGCAATCGTCATCGTCTCGGTCGTGCGGTCGCTGTTCACGACCACGAGTCTCGTACCGGACCCGCGGCGGATCGCAGCCGGAGTCGGCCGGGAATGGCCGCTCGGCGTATCGGCGATGTATCAGCTCGCCGGCTCGAACCGGGTACCAAGCGTCCAGTAGGTCCCGTCTGTCGGCCACGATCGGAACTAGTGGGAACCAGGCTCCTCGGTCTGCTCCCCGGCCAGATGGCGAGCGGCATGTTCGCCCACGAGGGAGTCGGTGCGCCCGACCGTGTCCACCGAGTGTCCAAGGATCGTCCACGAACCAGTTGGTACTGGCCGGCACTGCCCGGACTTGATCCGGTGAAACCACGGATCAGTCGTTGGGGGTTCGAGTCCCCGCCGGGGTCCGGACTTCACGGAGGCGTCGGGCCACCTGGATCACGGTCCAGGCCGGGGCGAGCATCAGAACCACGCGAACGGCGGGTATGTCGTGTTCGGCGATGGCCAGCCACGTCATCGACCCGAGCCACGCGGCCAGGAACACCAGCGACGGGGCGCGGTTGGCGCGCACCGAGATCGGATGGGGGAAGGGCACGCGCGAGAGCGTGAGCACGCACAACCCCAGGCACACCGCGAGGCTGACCCAGGGGTTTGCCCGCACGAGGTAGAGCGTCGGGATGACCATGTTCCACTCGGCCGGGAAACCGTTGAACCAACCGTCGGGCGTCTCCTGGTCGGTGCGGGCCATCCACAGCGCGCTGACCATGAGAATGGCGAAACCGACGGGACCGACCGTGTCGTCCGGCAGCAGGTCGAACCGGTAGAGGAAGGCCACCGGCACGATGGTGCACGTGAAGTAGTCGATGATGAGATCGAGAGTGTTTCCATCGAGCGTGGGAATGCGGGTCCGCACCTCGAGCTTCCGGGCGATGGGGCCGTCGACGCCGTCGAGCAGGAGCGCGGCGATGAGCCACAGCATGGCGGCGCGGGCGTGGCCCTCGACCACCGAGTTGAGGCCCACGTAGCCGATGATGACGCCGCTGGCCGTGAGCGCGTGCACCGCCCAGGCGGCGCGAACGTCACGACTCGTGTGAGCACGTGTGTGCGGGGGCGGCGGGGCGGGTTGAGACGGAACGATCGCTTCGGGAGTAGACACTTCGTCTGCGAATGCCCGGGTCGGCCGCGATGCAAACGCCCACAGGGACTCGACGAACAACCACCTGGTTTACCGACCCGGGGAAGCGGGCAGATCGCGACCATGATGTCCCTGCGAAGCGCTGCGCGGTGTTCGTCCGCCCCCCATACCCGTGCTCCTGTCGGCGGCACGACATGACCTACGTGGCCGTGGTGGCGCACCGTGACAAGCAACTCGCTGGCAACGATCTGTCGGCCCTCCGCAGGGAGCTCGAGGCCCACGGGGTCAGCGAGCCGTTGTGGTTCGAGGTCGACAAGAGCGCGCAGGTTCCCAAGTGCATCCGGCGCGCGCTGAAGGCCGGGGCCGATCTCGTGTTCGTGTGGGGCGGTGACGGAACCGTCCAGCGCTGCGCCGAAGGCTTGGCCGGCTCTGGGGCGACGTTGGCGATCCTGCCTGCGGGCACGGCCAACTTGTTGGCGAGCAGCCTCGCCATCCCGCTCGATCTGTCCGAAGCGGTCGCCATCGGGGTGGGCGCTACCCGCCGCCGTCTCGACCTCGGGGTGATGAACGGCGAGCGGTTCGCCGTCATGGCCGGGGCCGGTATCGATGGCCTCATCATGGCCGGGGTGAGCAGCAAGGCGAAGGAGCGCCTGGGTCGGCTCGCCTACATCCGAAGCGCCATCGGTGCGACCAAGGCGCCGAGGCGCCAGGTGAAGATCAAGGTCGACGGCCAGGTCTGGTTCGAGGGCAAGGCCAGCTGCGTGCTGTTCGGTAACGTCGGCACCGTCACCGGTGGTCTTCATGTCTTCCCCGACGCACGGCCCGACGACGGGTTCCTGGAGATCGGCGTGGTGACCGCTCGATCGGCGACGGAGTGGTTGCGGGTGCTCAGCCGCGTGGTCGGGCGCCATCCCGATCAGTCCCCACTGGTCGACATCACGCGAGGCCGTAGGGCGACCGTGACGCTGGACCGTCCGACGAGGTACGAGATCGATGGCGGCCCGCGGACGAAGACCGACAAGCTCCGTGTCACCATCGATCCGGGCGCCCTGTGGGTGAGCGTGCCGTCCACCACGGGTCCGGCGTAGCTCACCCCCCGCGGTGGGCCGGTAGGCGTCGCTCAGGCATGGCCCGCCTCTGGCTGCCGCGCTCCGGCCGGACCGCGAGCTCCATGACGAACGGGACGTGGTCGCTCCCCGCGCTGTCGAGATCCTCGGTCGAGACGGCCCGCACCCGGTCGTTCGTCAGCACGTGATCGAGGCGTGCCACCGTGCCCGGCGCGGCCAACGCCCCATCGGCCGCCAGCTTGAACGAGGTCGACAGACCCTTGCCGAGGCTCTCGTGCGCATCCCGGAGACCGGTGCGCAGGAGCGATCGGATCTTGGGTCGGTAGGTCGTGGTGTTCAGGTCGCCGGCCACGGCCACCGGCCCGGTCAGTGACGGCACGTAGCCGATCAGCTCGTCGAGCTGTTCCGCCCACGTGTCGTACCCATCCGGATCGACGACCGCCATCGGGTTGAGGCCCACGATCGTCACCGATTGACCGCCGACGTCGACGACCGCTTGGGCCACCGTCAGCGAGCCGCGCGACACCATGGCCGACCCGGCGAGAAGGGCCGTTCGTGACACCACCGCCACGGCGTAGTCGGACCGATCATCGGGATCGAAGAGCCGGTGAGGATAGGCCTCGACGCCCCCGTTGCGGTCGAACTCGTCGGTGAACACCGGGTTCCACTCGGCGATGACGATCACATCGGCCCCAGCCGCCACCACCACGTTGGCCAGATCACCGGGCGTCTTGTTGTCGACGAAGACGTTGGCCACGAGCACGGTGAACCGGGAGGCCTTGTGGACCCAACGTGGCTGTCGGTTCGGGGCGAGCCTCGGCACGAGGAGCACCAGGTGATACACGCTGAGCAGTGCACCGACGGCAGCCAGCGCCCATGACCGGGTCACCAAGGCGATGACTGACACCAGCCAGGCCAGCAGCAGGAGGTACACGAGTGCGTCCTGCGCCACGGCGATGCCGGCATGACCGGTGAGGCCCGCCAACGCCGATCCCACCAGGAGCACGAGCCCCACGAGGACCACCCAGCCGACCACTGCCCAGAGCGTCATCTCGGTCTCCCTTCGGCGCCGACGGTTCCGACCGCCTGTTCTTCGAGCACGGCCACCGGTCGACCGAACTGGAGGAGGCGTCCACCGAACACGATCGAGCTGACGGCGAACCAGCCCCATCCGAGGGCGAGGCCCGCCACCACGTCGGTGAGCCAGTGCACACCGAGCAGCACCCGCGACATCGCAACGGCCACGGCCACCATGGCGGCGGTCGACGCCAGGACGACCTTGGTGCGGTACGAGCGCCCCCGCCCGAGCACGAGGGCCAGCGCGGCGTACGTGACGGCGGCGTTCGCCGAATGGCCCGAGGGGAACGACGATCCGCTGGCCCCGACGAGCCGGGCGATGTCCGGGCGGGCCCGCCCCACGAGCGCCTTCACGAGGTTGTTGATGGCCAGGGTGCCACCGATCGCCACCACGAGGAACGGGACCACCTGGCGTGTGGGGCGGCGGCGGTGCTCCGCGATGGCGACGAGCAGCGCCAGCACGACCACGACGACGGTGCTCCCGAGCTGCGTGATGGCGGTGAACACACGTTTGCCGAGCGACGTCAGGTGGCGTACGCCGTAACGGGCGGCGGAGTCGTCGAGGCGAGCCAAACCGGCACGACGCTGCACCATCTCGAGCACGAGGCCCACCACGAGCACGCCTGCGAACGCCACCGATGCGGCGACGGTGAGGGCCAGACCCGTGGCCTTGGCCGGATCCACCCGGCGGCGAAGCAGGCGCCGGAGCGACGGATGGTCCTCGACGGCGTCTCGCGCGGTCTCCGTGTCGAGGTGGACCTCGGTGGGGTCCGTCGAACGGCTCCCCCGGCTACGCCACGCGACCGCGGCGCCTGCCACGACGACGGCAACCGCCAAGACGACGATCAAGACCACGGTGCCGGTCTACTACTCGTCGTCGCCTCGTGGGCGCCGGTACGGTCAAGGGCGGTGCGCGCCGACGCGGCACGGCGCACGATCCAGGTGCCCACCGTGACGGACGCCAGACCGAGCAGCGCACCCGCCAGCACATCCGTCAGGTGGTGCATGCCCCGATACATGCGAGCCACGCCCACGGCCGCCGTGACGAGCACGACCAGGGCGATGGCAGCGGCTCGTATCGACCGCCGGTGGCTGTGCAGGAACACGACCACCGCCATGCCGGCGTAGCACGCAGCGGCCGCCGTGTGGCCGGACGGGAAGCTCGATCCCACCGGCGACCCGTCGAGCCGGGGCACGTCGGGTCGCGGCCGACCCACGACCAGGGTGACGGTGAGGAACACGGCCGCCTCGAGCAGGAGCGGCACCGCCACGAGGAGCGCCTCGAACCACCGCCGGAGCACGATGACCAGCGCCGCACAGACGATGGCGGTCACCACGACCTTCGTGGCGGTCTCGGCCAGTTGGGAGCCCCAGAAGCTCGCCGACGTCCAGCCGCTCGTCCGATGGGCTACGAACCACCGTTCGATCCGCTGGTCGGTGCGGACGAGACCCGAGCCGTCGAGCGGTCGGGTCAGGAGCCAGCCGATGCCCGCGAAGACGCCCGTCAAGACGGCATAGGCCGCCAGGAGCTCCAGCACCTGTCGGCCGTGGATCAGCCAGGAACGCCGCAACGGGATGCCGCCGTGATGCGCGGTGGATCCGGCGGGAATGACCGCATCTGATGAAGCCATCGTCAAACCTCCTGCCCCTGGATGCCCGGTCGCGGCGCAAACGACACGTCGAAGCACGCGGCACATGTTTGGATTCCCCTTTTTCGGGCACGGAGCACGTGTCCGCAAGGAGCATCACGTGTCGTCCACCGTTCATCCCTCCGCCCACAACCCCCTCGGTCGACTGGCCGCCGATCACCCGGTCCTGGTCAAGGTCGGACGCGTGGGCTGGTTCGCCAAAGGTCTCGTCTACGCGCTCGCGGGTGTGCTGGCGCTCCTCGTGGCGGCGCGTGCTTCGGGCTGGTCGACGGCGGGCACGGCCGGCACGCAGGAGGCCAGCCCGACCGGCGCGCTGAAGACGATCGCCGGCGGGACCGGCGGCCGGTTGCTGCTCGGCCTGCTCGTCGTGGGTCTGCTGCTGTACGCGGCGTGGCGATTGGTGAGCGCCTTCCTGCCGGGTGGCTCCGACGCCAAGGCGTGGGCGAAGCGCATCGGGTTCGTCGTCAGTGCCGCGATCTACATCACGTTCGCTGCGACCGCCTTCTCTCTGGCTCGCGGGGCGTCATCGGCGTCGACCGACGGCAACGCCACGGTCTCCAAGGCGTCCGGCGGCGTCATGCAGCACACCGGTGGGCGCCTGCTCATCGGTGCGGTCGGCGCCATCGTGATCGGCGTGGGCCTGTACCGGATCGTCAAGGGTCTCAAGCGCGACGTCCGCGACGAGCTCGATCTGAGTGGCATGTCGACCGAACGCCGTCGCTGGACCGAGCGGCTCGGGGCTGTCGGCGAGATAGGGCGCGGGATCGGCATCGCCCTGGTCGGCTACTTCCTGATCCGATCGGCGGTCACGTACGACGCCCAGCAGGCCACCGGGCTCGACGGCGCGCTACGTACCCTCGTCACCAAGACCGGCGGCGTCGCCGTCGCCGTCGTCGTCGCCATCGGTTTCGCCGCCTATGGCTTGTTCTGCCTCACCACGTTCACGCACCGGCGCCTCGAGGCGCCATAGTCGCCGAGGCCGCACCGCAGGTCATCGATGCATCGTCCCCTACGCCTCGTTGATCTTCTCCTCGATCACGTCGGCGAGATGCTTCGCCCCGGTCTTCGCCCGAGCTGCGACATCAGTGGCTCGTCGCCCGGTTGCGCCGAGGGCGTCGAGAACGATCCCCACGGCGGATCCGACGGCTGCTCCGACGGCCAGTCCCTTCCACACGTTCTTCATACCGAATGCCTCCCGCTCGACGGAGCTTCGTAGTGAAGTGTGGGCCGAGCGCAAGGCAGCCGACAGGGTCGTTGGGCCGTTGCGGAGCCGTCGAGACGGTCGCGGCGTCGTAGGATCGGTTGCATGACGACCTATGCGCTGATCTACGTGGACGCCGCCGGCGACGTGCAGTCCGAGCACGTGCGTGACGTGCAGGACGCACGTGGTCGCCGCGGCGAGCTCAAAGCCGTCGGCTCGAGGAACTTCGAGCTCGTCGAACGGCAGGCCGGGAGCTCTGGCGAGGATGTGCCCGTGCCCTTCGACGAGGGATAGCAGTACCGTACACATCCACTCTCGGGGCAGGTTCCCTTCCCGGGGCTACGGCGTGGTCGGCGGGGGAGGATCACCTTCGTCGGGGCGCCGCAGGCGGGCGTAGCGATCCGGTTCGCTCCACGCCCCGGTGCGCCGGTCGAACGCGGCGGCGGCGGCGCACATCCAGTCGTGCCTGCCGTCGCGCACGGCGCTCGACGAGACCGCGTCGTGGTCGCCGGCGAGCTCGAGCACGTGCCGGCGCGGCACCTCCAGCCCGGCCCGCGGTGCGATGGCCAGCTCCGGCAGCGCCGCCACGGCGCGGTCGCGCGACGCCACGTCGCCGTAGTAGACGGGGTCGACGACCTGGTGCCACTTGTCGGCGCCCATCACGAGCACGTCGTAGCCCCGAGCGATGTCGACCAGGAGCCGGTGCTCGGTGACCGCCACGTCGAGCCAGGGCCCCTCGGCGGCGGCGACCGAGCGCACCACGGCCACGCGGTCGTCGAACGTCGGCACCTCCACGTGCTCCTTGTCGATCGGCCGACGCGACAGCACCAGCACGACGCGATCGAGGCGGCGCTGCACGAGTGCCGCCCTCGCCACGGCCACGTGCGCGACGGTCGGCGGGTTGAACGTGCCTGGGTACGCACCGATGCGCATTGCCCCAGTGTGGCGCGTGGCCACGCTATGGTCGGCGCCAACCGCCACCCCACGGAGCACCGTGCCCAACGCGACGTCAGAACTTGCGCGGATCCGCTTCCTCGCGCAGGTGTTCACCATCGGGGCGGCCACGCTGTACAGCGTGCTGTGGGTCGTGACCATCGTCGGCCATTCGACGACGACGACGGACGGTGTCGGCATCGTCCTCGGGGCCGTCACGGTCGTCGGCGGCGTCTGCATGGGTCTGCTGTACGCGTTCGACCGTTGGCGCGCGTGGAGCACGCAGAAGACCGGTTGACCCAGGGAGTCGGCGGTGTTCCGTAAGCGAGCGAAACCGATCTGACCGGCGGAGATCTCGCCCGTCCGACCCACGCTGTTCGGCGACCGGCCGATCGACGCGTGGCCACCGTCGGACGACGGCGACGGCCCGTGGCGCTCGTTCGTCGAGGCGCGGCGGGCACTCCGGTCGGGCGACCTCGAGTCGCGGCATCACGTGCAGGCATGGCACTTCCTGCGCGCCCAGGGCGTCCAGCCGGCGATCGGCGCTACCCGAGCCGGCCCCAGCGCTCCGGGATCTGGGTCACCACCGCGGGGAAACCGCCGGCCTGGACGATGGCACCCGCCCACGGTGCCAGCAGGTCCACGAGCTCGTCGAGGTCGTCGCCGAGCGCGTCGAGCACCGGCACCATCTGCGCGTCGGTGGCCGCCTCGATGGAGTCGCGCAGCTCGCGCCCGGCGGGCGTGAACGCCACGGGCTCGCCCTCGATGAGACCGCGCTCGCGCAGCCGATCGAGACCGGCGTCGAGCTCAGCGGTCGTCCACCCGCGACCGGCGTGGTAGCGCTTCGTCGGCATGCGGTAGTACACCTCGGTGAGCAGGCCGGCCTCCACGGGGTCGACGCCGCCGGCGACCCACGCCGCGATGTGGGAATCGCCGCGGTACTCGCGCACGACGTCGGCGGCGCGCCACAGCCGGCCCCAACGGGACTCCGGCCAGGGCAACGAGCGGAGGCCGGCGTAGAGGAACCGACCACCGAAGTCGCCGGCCTCGCCGGCGCGACGCAGCAGCTCGGTGGCCCGCTCGATACCGGGATCGTCGCCGAGCACCCGCTCGAGGAACGTCTCCGCACCGTGTCGGCGGGCGTCGAGCACCGCGTCGCGGTCGGCGATGCGCCAGCCCCTCTCGACCTCGGGGACGATGAGGGCCGGGCTGAACACGCCGAACGCCGCCACGACGACCTCGCCCGGGACCTGACCCATGCACCCGGCGCGGCTGCAGTAGTAGCCGGCCAGGTCGGGCGCGGTGAGGTGGCCCTGCTCGCCGATGCCGGGCCCGAACCCGATCGCCTCGAACGCGGCGTGCACCTCGGGAGCGAAGTAGACGCACGAGGCGACCGGCTCCAGCACGCGCAGGCGCTGGGCCCGGTCGATCATCGTGCTCTCGCCGTCCCCAGCCATGCATCCCCCGTTCGCTGCGTCCGCGCACCCTACCGGCGGGGTCGTGGCGACGGCCGGGCCGGAGCCGATCATTGCGTCCGCAATAAAAGTGGCTGCCCGGACGTTGATCCTCGCGACCCCCGACCGAAGGACGCACGATGAGCACGTCGACCCCCGCCGAACTGGCCCGCCTGGTGACGCTCGACCCGCAGGCGCAGGATCAGTTGTTCCGCCAGGCCCGCACCGCCAACGCGTTCACCGACGAACCGGTGAGCGACGAGCAGGTCGCCGCGCTGTACGACCTCGTGAAGTGGGGGCCGACCCTCATGAACGCCCAGCCGCTCCGACTCGTCGTCGTCCGCAGCGACGACGCCCGCGGCCGCCTGGCGACCCACCTCGCCGAAGGCAACCGGGCCAAGACGGCGACGGCACCCCTCGTCGTGGTGCTGGCCGCCGACACCTCGTTCCACGAGACGCTGCCGAAGGTCTTCCCGCACCTGCCGGGTGCGCGAGACCGGTTCCCGGACGAGGCCGTCCGCGCCCGCATCGCGCTCGACAACGCCTGGCTGCAGGCCGGCTACTTCATCGTCGGCGTTCGGGCCCTCGGCCTCGCGGCCGGGCCGATGGCCGGTTTCGACGCCGCCGGGCTCGACGCCGACCTGCTGGCCGGCACGGCGCTGCGCTCGTTCCTCGTGGTCAACGTCGGCCACCCGGCCGAGAACGCCTGGTTCGGCCGTTCACCGCGGCTCGACCTCGACGAGGCCGTCATCACGCTCTGACGCGCGGGCGACGGGCCGGCCATCCGCACGAGCGGACGGCCGACCCGGGCCCGTCGACGGCGGTGACCGTCAGTCCCGGTCGTCGTGCTCGCGTCCTCCCTTCACGACGCCGCAGGCCACGCGGTCGCCGGCGTTGCCGGTGTTCTGCGAGCGCGTCACCGCGGCGGGGCTGTTCGGCGTGTACTGCTCGGGCGCGGTGCCGACCGGCACGTTGCCGAGGTTGTCGGCCCCGGCGTGGAGCACCACGGCGCGCCCTCGCAGGTCGTCGATGGTGAACCGGTCGGTCTCGAACGTCGTCGACGCGGTGCCGCCGGCCTTGAGGTGGCCACCGGTGGACACGGCGAAGTCGCGCGCGCGGTCGGGATCGGGCTCTTGGTTCGGTCGTCATGATCGTGTCCTTGATCGTGGGGAGCGCAGCTGCTCCCCATCACGAGACGACGCGTCGGACCCGTTCGTTCGGAGACGGTGCGACCGGGGGGCGGGCCCGCTCTCGCCGCACCGTGCCCACGCTGGCCACGATGACCATGGCGATGGCGGCCAGCTGCACGGAACCGAGCCGTTGGCCGAGCACGACGAACCCGCTGAGCGCGGCGGCCACCGGGCTCAGGCTCATCAACACACCGAACACGCGCGGGCGCACGCGGCGCAGCGCCACGAGCTCGAGCGAGAACGGCACCAGGCCCGACAGCAGCGCCACGAGCGCCCCGATCGTCAGCACGCGCCGGTCGAGCAGCGCCCCACCGGCCCGCAGCCCGAGCGGCGCCGTCGCCAGCGAGGCCACGGCCATGGCGAGGGCCAGCCCGTCGATGCCCGACGACCGCCGCCCCACCGCGCCGCTCAGCAGGATGTACGAGGCCCACCCGACCGCGGCGAGCAGGGCGAAGGCGATGCCGGCCGGATCGAGGTGCCCGCCGCCCTCGCCGAGGAGTAGCGCGCCGGTCACGGCGACGGCCGCCCACGCCAGCTCGCGTCGGCCGCGCGACAGGCCCACCGCCAGGCCGAGCGGGCCGAGCAGCTCGATGGTGACGGCGATGCCGAGAGGGAGGCGGGCCACCGCCTCGTAGAAGGTGAGGTTCATGGCGGCCAGTACGGCGCCGAACGCCAGGATCGTCGTCCAGTCGGCGCGGCTGCGGCCCCGAAGGCGCGGTCGGGCGACGATGAGCAGCACGAGCGCGGCACCGCCCTGGCGCATCATGACCACCGCCGCCGGTCCGACGTCGGCGAAGAGCTGGCGGGCGAACCCGGCACCCAGCTGGACGGACGTGATCGAGACGAGCACGAGCGGTGTGCCGCCGCCGGGCCTGGTGCGCATCGACGGCGCAGCGGCATCGGTGGCGACGGACATCGCTCCACCGTGCCAGGCGGCGGAACGCGAGGGAAATGCCGATGGGCGGCCAGTTATGTTCCCTGGGCATGACCGTCGAGATCCGCCACCTCCGGTGCTTCCTGGCCATCGCCGAGGAGCGGAGCCTCACGAGGGCGGGGCTGCTCCTCAACGTCACGCAGCCGGCGCTGTCACGCACGCTGGCCCAGCTCGAGCGCGATCTCGGCGTCCGCCTCGTCGACCGGTCGACCCATCATGTGGCGCTCACCGAGGCGGGCGAACGGTTCGAGCGCGTCGCCTTCGACGCCGTGCGGGCGTTCGAGACGGCGCTGGCCACCGCCGGCGGCGAGCGCGCACCGCTGCGCATCGGGCACAGCTGGTCGGCCGGCACCTACCTGTCGGCCATCGTGCGGGCATGGAACGCGGAAGCCCGGCCCTGCCCGGTGATCGTCGTGCGCTCCGAGGACCGCAGCGCCGGGCTCACCTCGGGCAAGGTCGACGTGGCGCTCACGCGCGGGCCTGTGGATCGTCGCCGCTTCCGCACGGTCGTGATCGACACCGAGCGACGCGTCGCCGTGCTCCATCGCGACCACCCGCTCAGCCACCGCCGCTCGGTGCGCCTGGCCGACCTGGCCGAGGGCGTGCTGGTCCGGACCCAGGTGGGCATCACCACTCCCGACCTGTGGCCACCCGGGGCCCGCCCCGCGCTCGGCCCCGACGTGCGCAGCGTCGACGACTGGCTCGTCGCCATCGCCGCCGGCGCCGGGTTCGGCGTGAGCGTGGCGTCGACGGCGGTGCTCCATCCTCACCCCGACGTGCGCTACGTCAGCCTCACCGACGCACCCGACGCGCCGGTGCTCCTCGCCTGGCCGCGGCGAGGCGAGCATCCGTCGTTGCGCGAGCTGTTGCGGGTCGCGCACGACGCCGTGGTACACCGGTCGGCACGATCTCCGCGAAGTTGAGCGGGACGATGTCGGCGTGCGTCACGCGCCAGCCGAACGGTTGTGCCGGGTGCGGTAGGCGAGCGGTTCGCTTCCGCCGCGGTCACGGATCGATCGCCGTGCGAAGCCGTCGCCCGAGCACGCCGGTGGAAGTGGCGAGGCCGCCGGTAACGTGCCCCGCCGTGACCGCCACGTACGAGCCCCAAGCGCTCGCGCCGTTGACGGCCACCTGCTACGACGATCGCCAGGTGTTCGCCGAAGAGCGCCGTCGGCTCTTCAGCCCGGGCACGGGTCTGCTCTACGTCGGGCACGACGCGCTGCTGCCGGCCACCGGTCACCGCCGGGCCGACGGTGACCCCCGCCTCGTCCTCAGCGTCACGGACCACGGCGTGTGCGCGCTGGCCAACGTGTGCACCCACGCCTGCCGTCCTCTCGTGCTCGACGACGAGGTGGTGGCCCGCCGCCGCCTGTCGTGCGGCTTCCACGGGTGGTCGTTCGACGGCGACGGGTCGTTCGCCGGCGCCCATGGCGTCACCATCACCGACGACCGCGAACGCGAGTCGCTCGCGCTCACCAGCTACCCGGTGCTCAGCTGGCACGGCTTCCACTTCGTGGTCGACCCCTCGCTGGCCGGCTCGTACGCCGCCGAACTGGCCCAGGTCGACGAGGCGTTCGCGGCGCGTGGCATCGGCGACTGGCTCGACCTCGACGGCTGGACCCTGCTCGCCACGAGCGACGACGCGTACGACGGCGACTGGAAGCTGTTCGTCGAGGTGTACGGCGACTGCTACCACGTGCCGCCGTACCACCCGGGTCTGGCGTCGTTCGTCGACTGCGACGCCGTCGAGTGGGACCTCGGCGTCGACCACCACGTCCAGTTCCTGCCGCGCTCGGCCCGGCGAGGCAGCCGCTCGCCGCGCTACGCCCGCTGGGCCGACGGCCTCGACGCCTACCATCGCGCTCGGGGCGACGCGGCGCCGGCCATGGGCGTGGCGTGGGTGGCGCTCTACCCGAACCTCATGATCGAGGCCTACGCCGGCCTGCGCGTCGTCTCGGTCATCATCCCGACGGGCGTCGATCGCTACGTGAACCGCGTCCACTACCTGGTGCCGTCGGACATGGACAGCCTGGTGCCGGGCCTGGTCGACGACATCCGCGCCGCCTACGACGAGACGGTGCACGAGGACCGCGCCCTCGTCGATGCCCGCCGGGACGGGTTGCGCACCGCGGCCTCGCTCGGGCTCGGCTTCGACCGCTACCGGGCCGTTCTCGGAGGCACCGCGCCCGAAGCCGGCGTCGCCCACTTCCACGACTGGTACCGAGCCCGCATGAGGTGAGGGGTTCGGCGTCGCGGTCTACGCCGCGGTCGGGTGGAGCCCTTTGCGGTGGACCTGGACCGACAACGTCCCGGCCGGGAGCGCGAACGCCAGGTCGGTCGTGAGCTTGGTGCCGGGGAAGCGTGCGATCACGCCGGCGCCGCACACCACCGTCGGCAGCGACAGGGTGCACGCGACGGCCAGTCGGTTCTTGATGTTGCCACCGATCATGTTGGCCAGTTCGCCCATGGCGTCGTCGAGGTCGGCCTGCGTCGTCGTGCCCGCCTCGGCATCGAACATGGCCGCGGTGGCGGCGTGGGCCAGCTCGCTCGAGCAGACGAGGACCACGGCGCCCTGCCAGTCGCCGTTGATCTGCACCGACGCCATGACCTCGCGAGGCAGCGGCGTGGTACCGGGGCCGACCTCTTCGAGGGGGACGGCGAGCATGGTGCCGCACACCTCTCGGGTCAGGGCGATGATGTCCGCCGTCGTCGGTTCCATCCGCCGTCTCCTCGGGGCTGGTTTCGAACCCTTTCGGCGCGAACGATCGCGGAGTTGACCACGCTCCGTCGGAACGAGTGGGAATCTTGCAAGAACGCCGCGTCGGGGTCAGGCGCCGACGCTCACCACGACCTTGCCGAGCACCTTGCGGTCGGCCAAGGCGCGGATCGCGTCGGGCGCCCGCTCGAGCGGGTAGGCCTCTTGCACGTACGGGTGGAGCTGGCCGTCGCGGAGCCAGCCGACGAGCTCGGCCACGTTCTCGCGCTGCTTGGCCGGCTCGCGCTCGCTCCACGCGCCGTAGAACACCCCCACGATCGACAGGCCCTTCAGCAGCGCCAGGTTGAGGGGGATCTTCGGGATCTCACCGGCGGCGAAGCCGATGACGAGGAAGCGCCCGTCCCAGGCGGTCGATCGGATGGCCGGCTCGGCGTAGGCACCTCCGACGGCGTCGTACACCACATCGGCGCCCTTGCCGCCGGTCAGCTCCTTCATGGCCGTCTTCAGATCCTGCGTCGAGTAGTTGATGGTCTCGCTGGCGCCGTGGGCACGGCACAGCTCGAGCTTCTCGTCGGTCGATGCCGCCGCGATCACGCGTGCCCCGGCGCGGGCGCCGAGCTCGACCGCGGCCAGGCCCACGCCGCCGGCCGCGCCGAGGACCACGAGCGTCTCGCCGGGCTGGATGTGGGCGCGGTCCTTGAGTGCATGGTGCGACGTGCCGTAGGCGTACAGGAAGCCCGGCAGACTCACGAGGTCGATGCCGTCGGGTAGCTTCACGACGCCAGCGGCCTTCGCCTTGGCTTTGGTCGCCATGCCGCCCGAACCCACGCCCGACAGCACCCGATCGCCCACGGCGACGTTGGTGACGCCGTCGCCGACGGCGCTCACGACGCCCGACACCTCGGTGCCCGGCGTGAACGGCAGGCCGGGCTTGAACTGGTACTGGTCCTGGATCATCAGGAAGTCGGGGAACGTGACCGACGACGCGGCGACGTCGATGACGACCTCGCCCGGCCCGGCGACGGGATCGGGGACATCCATGACGACGAGGGACTCGGGTGGCCCGAAGGCCTGGCAGACGACAGCGCGCATGGCACCGAACCTAGTGCGGCGAGGAACGGGTGGCGTCGTTCGACCAACTCGGCCGCGAGGTGCTCGGCTACCGGGCTCCCTAGTGCCGGCACAGGGCCGCAGTGAGCTGCTCCGGTGCTTCGAGCGGGAGCATGTGACCGCGTCCGGCGAGCACCTCGAGGGTGGCGGTGGGCCACGCCGCTGCCATGGCCTGGCGTGCCGCAGCGGGGTGAGCCGGTCGACGCGACCACCAAGGGCGAGCGCACACGCCAGGCGCTGCTGGCCGCGGCCATCGCGCGCTTCGGGCGCGACGGCTACCGGGCCACCTCGCTGGCCGAGATCGCCCGCGGCGCTCAGCTGAGCAGCACCGCGGCATACCCGCACTTCGCCAACAAGGAGGCGCTGTTCGTCGCCGCCGTCGACGAGGACGCCGCCGGCGTGATCGACGAGAGCGTGCTGCGTCTGCTCCGGTCGGAGGCGCTCACCTGGCTCGACGAGTTGCTGCCCTCGCTGGTCGCTGCGCTCGACCGTCACACGCTGGCCCGCCGTGTGCTCAATGGGCTGGAGCCCGAGTTCACCGTGCGACTCCTCGACATCCCGGTGTTGGGTCAGCTGCGCAAGGTGGTGGCCGATCGCATCGAGCACCAGCAGCACGCCGGCCTGGCCCGCACCGACATCGACCCGACCCAGATCGTTGATCAGTGCTTGCTGCCCCGACGGCACGCTTCTCGGCACCGGCAGCCGCACGCGCGTGGTCCTTGGTGTGCGGGAAGCAGTGGGAACGCTTGAGCGGTCCGTAGAGCGTTGCATCCGCCGCTGCTACCGCAGCGTGACCCCGGGCCACGGACTGCGCGTCCCGGGAATCAGTACGACGGCGACGCGTGCGGCGTGCGCTGGCGGTGGAGGGGACCTGCGGGGTATCCGGACGGAGCTATCGTCCACCTGTGGCCGATGCCGGGGCATGGTGGCAACAGTTGTCGGGGTCGTCGCAGAACGTGCTGCGGTGGGCTCATGCCTTCGCGCAGGTGCGGTCCCAGACTCCGTTCCAGCCCGGGCAGGATTCGTCGAGCGTCGTGACTGGGAGCGAAGTCGACGCGCTGGATGTGCTGGCCGGGCTCCTCATCGAGCATGGTCAGGACTCGGAGCCCTGGGACTTCTTCGAGCACTTCGGACTCCCGGTGGGTCAGTTCCTTCATCGCAGCGGTGTCGATCCAACTGCGCTGCTCGCCGCACGGGACGTGAGTGAGCGGGAGTATCCAGTGCCCCCAATCGGATCGGAGGTGCAGGCGATCGTTGACTATGGCATCCGGTCGTTCGCCTCGTCAGACCCCGAAGGGCTGGTCTCGTTCAAGCTGTTGTTCGGGGCGCTTCTCGACACCCCGAACGTGGCATCGGCGGGGGTCGCTGCGGCGCTTGTCGCCAGGGGTGCTCCAGCCATGGATGTCTTTGCCTCCTATCGCGAGTACGCGACGATTTGGGTGGACAGCGATGTCTCGGCTTCGTGAGTTCCTGGAGGCCCGGCATCCGTGGCCTCCACCGCGAGAGGTGCCTGACTATCACCCCGATCGTCCTCCGCATCGGTCCTCGGCTGCGGGCGGCGCTCGTCAACCAGCCGACCTGCTCGGCATCGGACCTGAGGTCGATGCGTTTGCCTATCTGATCTCGCTCAAGTCGATGGCGCCTCCGCTGGCGATTGGTCTGTTCGGCGCCTGGGGTTCGGGCAAGAGCTTCTTCATCCGAAGCCTTCAGCAGCGTGTCGATCGTCTACTTGCCGATGGTGCTGCTGCGCCGTCCGGGTCAGTGCTCCCCTTCTACCGCTCGGTCGTGCAAATCGAGTTCAACGCCTGGCAGTACATGCAGGGCGACTTGTGGGCCAGCCTGCTGGACCATCTGTTGCGGAACCTCGATGGTGACGCACTCGAGGCAGACGACCTCGTCGGGGCTCGGCAGCGTGAGTACTTGACGAAGATGCAGATCACCAACAGCGAGTTGCGCAGCGAGCAGCAGACGCTGCGTGTGCTCGAGGATGAGCGCCGAGTCGCACTGGCTGCCGTGGAGGAGAAGCGAGCTGCGCGGGCGGTCGCCTTGGTGGAACTGGAGCAAGCCAAGCGTGCCCACCCGGTCGCACTCGCGGCGTTGTCCGAGCCTGTTCGGCGTGAGCTGGCCAAGCTCGCAACCCGGGCGGGCGTTCCCGACGTGATGACCCGAGCCCAGGACGTTGGCCAGGCGGTCCAGGAGATTCGAGCCACCGTGGCACGCGGGGGTGGCGTCGTGACCGGTCTGCGACGGGCCGGGTGGCGCTATACGACCGTGCTCGTTGCCATGGTGATCGGCGCTCCGATTGCCGCTGGCTGGCTGGCGACGACCCATTCGTGGTCGGCCGTTACTCAGGCATCAGCGCTCGTGGCCTCGATGCTTGTCGTGGCGGTGGGTGTACTGAAGGGTGCCAATCGTTCCCTGGCAGGTCTCATCGACGAGATCGCAACGGTGGAAGCGCACGCCACCAGGGAAGTCGACGATGCTGTCCGCGCCGCCGAGCACCAACTGACGGCCATCGAGGCTCAAGAGGCGGTCGCACGCGAGCAGGAGCGGCGACTCGCAGGCAAAGCCGCCGAGCTGGCCGCGAAACTGACCGGGGTGACACCGGGTCGGGTGCTCGACGAGTTCCTGGCCGAACGGCTCGGAAGCGACGACTACCGCAAGTACCTCGGGCTCCCAGCGGTCGTGCGCCGCGACCTCGACCGGCTCTCGCGCCTCATCGAACGAGAGAACCAGGCTGACGACGACCCGTTCGAGGGCACCGAAGCGACGAAGCGCCGCGTGAACCGGATCGTCCTGTACATCGACGACCTCGATCGGTGCCCAACCCCCGTCGTCATCCAAGTGCTACAAGCCGTGCACCTCCTGCTCGCGTTTCCCCTGTTCGTCGTGGTGGTCGCCGTTGACTCGCGGTGGCTGGCGGGTTCGCTCGAGGAGTACTACGCCGCACAACTGCGCAGGTCGAACGACGACGGGACCAGCGCGTCCGCCAACGACTACCTCGAGAAGATCTTCCAGGTCCCCTTCTGGGTGAATCCGCTCGGTGCCGACGAGCGGCGGCTGATCGTGCAGGGTTTGGTCGGTTCAGGTGCCGAGGCTCCATCACGCAATGGCGGCGGAGCAGCCCAAGCGAAGGTTGACGATGAGACGCCCGCCCAACAGCAGCTCGCAGCCCTTCTGACGCGTATGTCCGACGTTGACGATGCCGCTGCGCCGTGGCTCGACGCTGCTCGCATGCAGATCACTGTCGAGGAGATGGCGTTCATGAACGACCTCGCTCCGCTTCTGGGCGATACGCCGCGATCGGTCAAGCGGTTCGTCAACGTGTACCAGCTGATCAAGAGCATCGCACGCGCCCGGGGCGCCTACACGATTGACGATGCTCGCAACGTCCTGTTCCTGCTGGCCTTGGCAACAGGACGTCCCGCCGAGGCCCACACACTGGCCGGAGCGGCCGGGTCAGACCTCACGGTCGGCGAACTGGTCGAACAATCAGTGGGCACATCTCACGCCATGCAATCAACCGCGCGCGACCCTCTCGTTGACTGGCTTGCAACGCATGACAGTTGGGCAAGCGTACCCATGGCGCAACTGGCCCCGTGGCTGGAGGCTGTCCAACGGTTCTCGTTCAAGATCTAGCCGCAACGAGCCGTTGAGGGTTAGTCCCGCAATCGCACTCGACGCGCGGATGACAGCGGTTTCGACGGCTGGCGCAGACCTTGGCCAGCTGCCGGCACGACGCGCTCGCGATCCAGCACGGCGTGTGGCGCCTGACTTCGCCGGATATCGAGCGGTTCGATGGGTCCCGCGTGAAAGCTACGCTCGGCGCGCGTCCACTGGCCGCCCGGCCGATTCGTGTGGGGGCGCCACAACTCTCGGGGGAGAGTCATGCCGAGCTTCAGGACGGACGACGGCGCTCAGATCAACTACGAGCTCGAGGGTGAGGGACTTCCGCTGGTGTTCGTCCATGGCTGGTGCTCGAACCTGCGTCACTGGGAACCGCAGGTGAGACACTTCGCGGCGCGCCACCGTGTGCTGCGTGTCGACCGGCGCGGCTACGGCCAATCTCCGGTCCCCGCCGGCTATGCGTTCGATCGCGATCGTGAAGTGGCCGACATCGCACAGCTCGCGACATCGGTTGGCATCGGCGACGCCGTTGTCGTCGGTCATGCCGGCGGCGGTCCGACCGCGATGGCATTGGCGGCCGAGCGACCCGACTTGGTGCGTGCGCTCGTGTGCGAGGAGTTCGGGCCATTCCCACCCGACCCCGGAGGCTCAGCCATGGTGTCGAACCTCTTGCAGCAGCTGGACGGTCCGGGCTACCGGGACGCGATGACGGCGATCTACCCCGGGTTCTTCCACCCTGACACCGATCGCGAGCTCGTATCGGCGTACGCGTCCGACGCGGCGGCGACAGATCCCGAAGTCGCCACTGGCTATCTGCGCGCCATGACCACGATGGCGCCCACCCCGGGAGCGGCGCTCCCCATGCCCGTCCTGTTCGTCTGGGCGGAGCAGGCGCTGCGGCCAGCCAGCGCGGACGATCTACGCGAGCTCGTACCCCAGTCGCGATTTGTGCAGGTGCCCGCCTCCGGGCACTTCGTCCACCTCGACGCGCCCGAGGCCTTCAACCGCGAGATCGATCGCTTCGTCAACAGTCTCGGGTCGTAGATCGCTGCGAAGGCTTGGCATCGGCGCCAGCATCGATGCGCTCGACGCTCAGACGGAGCGGCTGATCGCTCGGGGGCCGTCGTGCTCGGCGCCAGCCTGTTCCAGGCCAAAGGCTGCGCGTCGTGTCACACCGGGCCTGATACCACGGCGCTGCTGAGTGGCTTTCCTGCTGTCGACCTGACAGGCACCGCACGAGCGCCCAGATCCGCTCCGGTCTGGTCAGATCCGTCAGACGGCGCACGCCAAGATCCACCCGCTGTCGACGGCGGTGACGATCTCGGCGACGGGGGCGCTACGGTCACAGCTCGGGGACCCTGGGGAGGACTGCCATGCGCATCGTCGACGTCGACGCCCACCTGCACGAGCCGCTCGATTGGGTGCAGCGGACCGACCCGGAGCTCGCCGACGCCCTCGGCGCGCCCGCACGGTTCATGGACATCGCGAGCAGCGTCTTCGGCGTCAGCGATCCCTCCTTCGCGTCGCTGCCGGAGCCGCAGCGACCGAAGGACCGCTTCGACCTCGTCCCGCCCGGCTTCGTCCACCACCTCGAGTTGACCGACACGCTGCAGCCCGAGCGACAGGTCGCGGGCACCGACGACCCGTTCTACGGCCCGGAGGCCCGGCTCGCGTTCTGCGACGAACGTGGCATCGACGTCCAGTTCCTCAACCCGACCTTCCTCGTCGGCTCGTTCGTCCAGGCCGCTCGCGTCCGCCGTCACGACCTCGACCGGCGCATCCGGCGGTGCTGGAACACCTGGTCGACCGATCTCGTGACGGGGCACACCGATCGGCTCATCCCAGTGACCCAGATCGACCTCGGCGACGTCGATTGGTCGATCGCCGAGATGGAACGCATGCGGGGGCGGGGCAGCCGGGCGTTCGTGATCCCCGAGGCGCCAGTCGGCGGTGGCCGCCGGGGAGCCGATGGCGACAGGATCCTGGCCCGGTCGATCTCCCACCCCGACTTCGACCCGATCTGGAGCGCCGCCGAGGACCTGGGCATGGCCGCGTTCGCCCACGTCGGCTTCGCCCGCGAGCGGATCAACGCCGGCTGGGCCAACAACGGCGCCGACGACCTGAACACCTTCAGCCTCATGAACTTCCTCGTGGCGTCGCAGATCGGACCGCAGCTGCTGGTGGCGGCGCTCGTGTACGACGGCGTGCTGGAGCGGCATCCGAACCTCTCCGTCATCGTGGAAGAGGTCGGTATCGACTGGCTGCCCCACCTGCTCACCGCCATGGACCTGAGCATCGGACGCACCCGCCCCGAGCAGCACGACACCGAGCAGCGCCCGAGCCACCTGGTGCCGGGCGAGAGCTATCGGCTGCCGCTCGCGCCGGTCGACTACGTCCGCCGGCAGGTCCGCGTGACGCCGCTACCGGCCACCCACCCGATCTCCGGGGTGATCGAGCACGTCCCGCCCGAGATCCTCTGCTTCTCCAGCGACTACCCGCACGTCGAGGGCAGCGCCAGCGCGGTCGAGCTCTGTGAACGGCAACTCGCCGCCGCTGGCGTCGGCGACGACGTGCGGACATCGTTCTTCGGTGGCGTCGGCGCGCTCCTCGGCGTGTGAGCACCGTTCACCGGTGACGCGACACCCTTCTCGCCCGGACAGCCAACCTCGACCCGGCCGCAAGCAGACCTTCCCGCAGACCGAGCGCAGGACGCCGGCCACGGCGGCAGCGGTGAGGAACAACGCCGAGTGGTGCGATCTCGTCTGTCGGACACACGGAGCGACGACGTGGTCTAAGTGGGTAGGTGCTTATCGGGGTGCGGCTGGTTGGTTGGTCGTGAGTCGCCGCAGGTTCTCGGTGGCGCGCTGGGTGTGAGCGCCGACTCGGTCGAGCAGCGTTCGGGCGTCTGTGTCGTCGGCGGGGATCTGGTTCCAGGCGGCGGCAGGGTTGAGGCGGCAGGTGGCTAGCCAGGGGCGCACGGCAGGATGTCGGAGCCAGGCGCGTTCATTGGTGGTGCTCGTGCTCATGGCGCTCGCCCAGCTGGCGACGGTGTCGGGCATGGGCACGGCCGGGGTGAGGGCCCGCTTGTCTGCGTCGTCGGTGACGGCCACTTGATGTGTCCGATTAGGGCAGCGCTGAAGGTGGGCTGGCAGAGCCGGATCATCTGCAGTGCGATGTGGCCGCTCCCGAACACGGGAACGGTCGCGCCGACGACCTTCTCCAGCGCGCTGGCAGTGCAGTCGACGAACAGCGTGCTCGCCGCTACCGACCGTTCGCCATGCTCGAGTACGAGCCTGTCTCGTTCGATCGATGTCACCCGTCCGAGCCGGACGACGTCGTCGATTCGTCGTGCGTGTTCGAGCTCGTTGACGGTGACGGACGCGCAGTGCTGCATTGTCGGCCACACGTTGGGGTCGAGACGGAGCCACACCCCACCCGCTTCGAGCCGTTCACACAGGTCGTCGAGTGTTTCCGCTTGTGCCGCTGCCTCGGCCTGCACCGCAGCGAGAAGGCCGGCTGACCGACGGAACCCGTCCAGTCCGGCTTGGAATGCCGCCCGGTTGATCATCCACGGATCGCGAGGGATCACCCACGTGATCCGTTCCGAGGCCACATGGTGGGCGAGCAACCACAACACGGCATCAAGCCCGGTCTTGCCGGCACCGAGCACCGTGTAATGCTCGAACGACGGCGCAAGCCGGGGCAGGTCGTTGGGCGCGACGCAGGTGACCTTATCGCCGACCGCGAACGATCGAGAGTGGGTGAGCGGGATCCGGGTCTCCAACAGGGTGGCGTCGACGACGACCTGGGCCTCCACGTGGTGCCGTCGGCCCGACAGCAACGACGTGAAGTAGCCGTCGCCTTCGTAGCTGGTCATCGGGTGGTAGTCGACACGTCCCGATGGCAGCAGGACGTCGCGCATGAAGCCGTGGAAGTGGCTCGCTACGTCGATTCCGCTGGCGAGGGACTCCAGACCTCGGTTGTAGCCGGTCTCGTCGCGGCGGCCGGTGCCGAGCGGTCGCGAGGCGACGCCGTAGCAGCTGGCCGGCTGGTGAAGCGACACGAAACGGTAGGCGTCGTTCCAGTGCCCACCGGGTGCATCGCGGCGATCGACGATGGCGAACGTCGCGTCCCTCTCGTGGAACACGGCGTCCACGAACGCCAATGCTGTCGCGCCGGCCCCCACCACGAGATAGTCGACCTGCCTGGTCATGGCACCCCCGTGCCGCTCCTCGCCAGGCACACGACCGGCGCCGAACTCTCGCGCAAACGGTACCGCGCCCAAACAATCACTGCGGCACAGTGGATTCGCCAACCGGTAGTCCTTCCGCGTAACCAGCCCGTTGGTTGCACAGCTCGGGCCGTGACCGGGTCGGGAACCTGCGGACGTTGTTGCGCGGTCTGTCCTCGCCAAGGCGCATCTCACGCTCCGCTTCGCCGGATCCTCACGTCACCTGGCGGGACCGCACGGCAACGACAAGCGACGGCACACATCCTGACCGCCCGGTCAGCCGCTGGGGAACGGCCCGAGCAGGTGTGCCGAGGATCGGCGCGACGGGCTCCGTCGCCAACCGCTGGCCGCAGTCGCGTTTTTGCTCGCCGATCCCGAGCGGCGTCCCGAACCGGGAGAACCTCACCGGCCGGATCAACGCCTGGAAGCACATCCTCAACGCCCTGACCATCCACTACGGTGACCGCATCGATGCCACCACCCGATGACCATCATGACCGTTTACACAGACGATCTGACGGACCCTTTCAAGGAGCGCAACCCGTCGCGGAGGCGCTGAGTCCCGTCACGCGAGCCGGAAGGCAGAGGCCATCGCGGTGACGGTGGTGGTCAGAGCGCGGTCGCTCGTAGCGACGCGGCGCGCTCGGCCCAGTTGGCGATGCCGACGGTGCGGCAGATCGATTCGGCCTCGTCCAGCGCGGCGAGGGCCTCGGCGTCGAGCCGTCCCGTCCGGCGCAGGCGGGCCTCGGCGAGCGCGTACAGCGTGGTCGCCCGGTGATACGTCCAGCCGAACGCGTCGGCCATCGCCAGCGCCGCGCACAGGTGGGCGTGCGCGGCATCGTGGTCGCCGATGAGCGACGCCAGCTTGCCAAGGTAGGCGGCGATCGGGCCCTGGCTCGTCGACCCGTTGAACGACACCTCGGCCGCGTAGGGGGCGAGCACGGGGTAGAGAAGGCGAGCCGCGTCGATGTGGGCGAGCTCGATGGCCAGCACGGCGTAGCCGACGATCGTCGTCATCCACAGCACGTCCTGCGACACGTGGCCGAAGCCGGCGGCGACGCCGTCGTCCAGCAAGCCCCGGGCCACGTCCTCGCGGCCGACCGCTGAGCAGGCGATCCCGTAGGCGAGGCGGAACGGGAGCTCCACCTTCCTCGTGTCCTCGTGGAGGAGCTTCTCGACGAACGGGAGCATCTCGGCGTGGCGACCCTGGAACGTGCGCAGCACGTAGAGCTGCCCGGCGTACATCCCGAACGCGTCGGTCTCGCCGATCCTCGTGCCCAGACGCAGGGTCTCGTCGAGCACGCGCTCGGCGTCGGCGAACCGGGCGGCCATCGTGTGGACGAAGGTGTCGACGACGCCGCTCACCCAGCGGCCTCGGTCGCCGGCCACACCGACGAGGTCGCGGCGCCGCGCGTCGCTCCGTCGCGCGCCCCGGGCGTCGCCGCTCGTGATCGCGGCGTTGAAGGCCGCGGCGTGCACGAGATAGGTGAGGTACGGGTCTCCCGTCCGCTCCGCGGACTCGACCGCCTCCCGGGCGAGCTCGGTCCGCACGGCGGTCGCCCCGGGCAGCCACAGCGCGTGGAGAGCGGCCGGGGCGATGCGGGCGAGGAGCGAGCGGTCGCTCCCGGCCCTCGCCAGCTCGAGCGCCTCGCGCGCCGCGGCTTCGCGGCGCGGCCCCTGCTCGGTGTGGACGAGGCTCTGCCCGAGCAGTGCCAGCAGGTGGGCGCGCTCGGTCGGATCCGGCTGCCCGGCCTCGAGCGCCCACTCGACGAGGCGGAGCTGGTCGGGCGCAGACCGGCCCAGGCGGGCGATGCCGCAGTCGCTCGCCAGCGCGGCGTGCACGAGCGCACCGGTGGCGCCGACGCGGCGCGCCAGCTCCGCCCCTTCGAGCAGCGTCGCCAGCCCGCTCGGCTCACCAGCGCGCACCTCGGCTTCGCCCCGGCGCACCACGAGGTCGGCGCGCAGGTCGGCCGGGCACCCGAGCCGGTCGGCGTGCGCCGACGCGCGCCGGTACCACCCGACGGCCTCGGCCGGTGACAGGTGGTCGAGCGCCTCGTCGCCCGCCGCCGTCGCCCAGCGCAACGCCTCCGGGAGGAGCGCGGCCTGCTCGAAGTGGTGCGCGAGCGCCGCCGGCCTCGCCGGGCCGAGCAGGTCGTCGTCTTTCACCATGGCGCGAGCGGCGCGCTCGTGCAGCGCGCGACGCCGTGCTCCCGTCGGCCCCGTCGCCACCACCGACGCCACGAGCGCGTGAGCGAAGCGCACCCGCCCGGGGCCGGCATCGACGAGGAGCCCGGCCCGGGTGGCCGCAGCGATGGCGGCGTCGACGTCGGTCACCGGGAGGTCGACCATCTGCTGCACGGATCGCTCGGCGAACTCGACGCCGAGGACCGACGCCGCCTCGAGGACGGTGCGGGTGGATGGCCCGAGCGCGCCGACGCGGTGGAGCACGATGTCGCGCAGCGTCGCCGGCACGGCGGTGCCCGGCACGAGCCGGAGCGCGTCGCCGTCGGCCCCCATGCGACCCTCGGCGATCCAGTGACGCACGAGCTGCGTGGCGAACAGGGGGTTGCCGGCGGTCTCCCGGCCCAGATGCGCGGCCACCTCCGCGATGCGGTCGTCACCCGCATCGTCCGCGACGGCGTCGTCGCCCAGCATCACCCGCGCCAGCGCGTCGATGTCGTCCGCGTCGAGGCCGGCCAGGTCGACGCGGCGGACCGCGGCGCGAGCCAGCTCGGCCAGCGCCGACCGCACCGGCCCCGTCGGCTCCTCGTCGGGCGGCCGCAGGCTGACCACGAGCAGCACCGGCGAGGCGGCGAGTGCCACCGCCAGGTGGCGCAGGAGGTGCAGCCCACCGGCATCGGCCCAGTGCACGTCGTCGAGCAGCACGACGAGCGGCGCAGCTCGCGCCGCTCGCTCGAGCAGGTCGGCGACGGCCTCGAGGAGCACGAACTGCGCCGTGGTGTCATCCGTCGAGACCGGCTCGCGCACCTCGACGCGCCGGGCCAGGCGCGGCGCCAGCCGGAGCAGCACCCCGCCGTGGGACTCGACGTGCGCTACGAGCACCTCGGGCGGCAGCCGCGCCGCGAGGGCACCCACCACGGCCCGGAAGGGCTGGAGCGGAGCGGTGGCCGTCTCGTCGCACCGGCCGTACACGACGGTGGCCCGGTCGACGGTCGCCCGGGCGAGCGCGGCAAGGAGCGACGTCTTGCCGATGCCGGCCTCGCCCACCAGCGTGACGGCGCGAAGCGTCCCGGCCGCGCGGACCGAGCGGAACGCCTCCTCGAGCGCCGCCAGCTCACTCGCGCGCCCGACGAACGGTACGTCGGCGGCCAGCGCCGGCGGCAGGTCGGCCGCCGGTGGTGACGCCGGCTCCGGCGGGTGCGACCGTCCGGCCGGCGCGGCGGTTCCGTCCCAGCCGGCGGCCACGCGTCGCTCGATGGCTCGCACGTCGTCGGACGGCGCCGTGCCCACCTCGTCGGCCAGCGTCTCGCGGTAGCGCTGGAACGCTCGCAGGGCATCGGCCTGCCGGCCCGACGCGGCCAGCGCCCGGATCAGCAGCCCCCAGGACCGGTCACGGTACGGGTGGTCGACGACCTGGCCGTCGAGCGCGGCGACGGCCTCGCCCGCCCGCCGTGCGTCGACCAGCGCCTCGGCCCGGTCCTCGACGGCGTTCGCCCGGATCTCGTCGAGTCGTGCCGCCTCGCCGACCGCCCACGGCTCGCCGGCGAACTCCTCCACGGCCGGGCCGCCCCACCGGGCCAGCACGCGCTCGATGACGTCAGCGTCGCGGGCACCCTCCGCGAGCTCGCGACACAGGAGCGTCGCGTCGACCGGCACGTCGAGGCGGTAGCCCGTCGTGGTGGTGACGACCCCGCCTCCCGCCGTCCGCCGGAGCCGGGACACCGAGGTGCGCAGCGCGCTCGGCGACAGGCCGAGCACGTCGCACAGCCGGTCCTTCCGGACGCTCCGGGGCGCCGCCAGCGCGAGCACCGCCAGGAGGCGGCGCTGCGTCGAGCTGCCCGGGTCGGCGACCCGACCGTCGGCGCGCACCACCTGCACCGGGCCCAACACCCGGGCGAAGCCCGCCTCCCCGTCATGTCCCACCGAGCGACAGTTTCGCGCGCCGGGCGCCCCGAGCCCCTCCTCGGTCGCGAGGGGACGGAGGGTGGCCGTCCGGGCACCGACGCGGGGGTGAGGCGCAACTGAGGCACTCACCACGTCACCATCCCACCTGGCGGTACGGGACGGGGCGTCCCGTACGGGGAGGACAACCGAGATGCACAGGGCGACGGCGGCACGGTCGGGCACGCGCACGCGTAAGCGGCGGGGCGTCGAGCTGGCGGCGATCGGGCTCGCCGGCCTGCTCGTGCTTGGCGTCCAGGCCGCGCCCGTGCGCGCCGACGTGCTGTCGGGCCAGGAGGGCGCCTCGCTGCCCCGGGTACCCCAGCTGACCCCGCCGGAGCTCGGCGGTGGTGGGCTCGACGGCCTCCAGAGCGCCGACCCGACGTCGATGATCGACCTCGTCGCGCCCCCCGAGGCCGACAACCAGGGCGACGCCAACCTCGAGCAGCCGCTGTGGATCCCACCCGGCCGCGGCGGCGTGCAGCCCGACCTGACCGTGCGGTACTCGTCGGCGGGCGGCGCCGGTTGGATCGGCACCGGCTGGGACCTCGATGTCGGGGCCGTCGAGGTCGACACCCTGTGGGGCGTGCCGCGCTACGACGCAGCGCGGGAGAGCGAGACGTACACGCTCGACGGCGACCAGCTGTCGCCCACCGCGGTGCGCACCGTGTGGGGCCCGCGCGTCGCGGAGCGCGACGACTTCAGCCGTCGCGTCGACGCCCAGTGGGAGCACGTCGTTCGCCACGGCGACAACCCGAAGAACTATTTCTGGGAGATCACCGACAAGCTCGGTGCCAAGCGCTGGTACGGCGGCCTGCCGGACTGCGGCGGTCCCGACGGCAACGAGCCGGGCTACCCGGCTGGCGCCGAGCCCAGGCAGACCCGCCGCGACGCCTCGGCCATCCTCACCGATGACGCCGGCAACGGCTACCGGTGGGCGCTGAGCGCGCAGCGCGACGTCGGCGGCAACCTCGTCGTGTACCACTACACGTCCGAGGTCGGTCTGCCCGTGGGCGCCGACGGCACCGCCATCGGCCGGAGCCTCTCGCTATCGAGCATCAACTACACGGGCTGGGCCGGCGGCCAGGACGGCTGCGCGGGCCCGAACGCCAACGACCCGGCGCCCCCGGCTGGTCAGCCCGACGAACGCCCCGCGACCGTCGACTTCGCCTACCAGGTCCGCTTCCTGCGCGACGCCGACATGTCGCCGCTGCCGGCCGCCCGGCGCGACCCGGTCGTCGATGCCCGCGGCGGCTTCGTCGCCGTGCGGCGCGACCTGCTGCGCCGCATCGAGGTCTCGTGGGGCGCCGCTGTCGCCGGCGATCCGGTGCACCGCCCGTCGCGCACGAGCTGGAACACCCTCGTGCGCCGTTACGACTTCACCTACACCGAAGGGGCGTTCGGCAAGTCGCTTCTCACTGCCATCGACCAGAAGGGCAGCGACGGCGCGACCTACGCGACGAACCGCTTCGAGTACTTCGACGACGTGCGCACCGCCACCGGCGCCTACGACGGCTTCGCCAAGGTGAAGGCCTGGACGCCGGGCGACGACGGTCTGCGCCAGACCCTGCTCGGCCCCGTCGATACCAGCGTGCTCGGGGCCTCGACCACCACCACCGGAGGAGGACGCGCCTACATCGGCTACAACCAGCTCGACGGCTCCAAGTCGGGCTCGTTCGGCGGCGCGTTCTCGATCAGCGGCGGGGCCACCGACGGCCAGGCCGAGTTCCTCGACATCAACGGCGACGGGCTCGCCGACAAGGTCTTCCGAGAAGGCGGCCAGGTCAAGTTCCGGCTCAACCGGTCGGGGCCGACGGGCGACACCACGTTCGGCCCGAAGATCGCGGTGCAGAACCTCAGCCAACTCTCCCACGAGTCGAGCGTGAGCTTCGAGCTCGGCTTCGAGGCCTACCTCGGCCCGCTCGGCGTTCAGTTCGGCATCGGCGGCGACGTCGCCATCGGCGATGCCTACTTCACCGACGCCAACGACGACGGCCTGCCCGACTTCGTCACGAACGGCGAGGTGCGCTTCAACCACCTCGAAACGATCGGTGGCCAACAGGTCCCGAGCTTCACCACCGACTCGTCGCAGACGCGGGTCCCGATCGACCGCTCGACGATCGGTGCCCTGACGCCGTCGGCGGCCATCGTCGACGCCGAGAAGCGCCAGCGCGAGCAGTCACCGCTGTTCGACACCGTGCGCCGCTGGGTCGCCCCCTACGACGGCACTGTGGCCGTCACCGGCGCCGTCTCGTTCGACCCGATCCCGGCGTCGACCCCGTACGCCAGCGACGGCGTGCGCGTGGCGATCCAGCGCACCGGCACCGAGCTGTGGTCCGCGCCGCTCAACGCCGGCCAGACCGCCACCCCCACCGGTGTCGACGCCGTCGCCGTGCGCGCCGGCGACGCCCTCTACTTCCGCCTCGGCTCGGTCGACTCGGGCGCCCGCGACCAGGTGCGGTGGGACCCGACGATCACCTACACCTCGCTGCCGGCCACCACGCCGACCGACGTGAACGGGCTCGACCAGCGCGTCTTCCGGGCGTCGGCCGACTTCACGCTGTCGGGCCGGCCGGGGCAGACCGTCACCGTGCCGCTCACCGGCTCGCTCCGGCTCGACGCCAGCGTGCGCAAGCTGGGCGTCACGTCCGACGACCTGTACGTGGAGGTCCTACGGGGCACCACCGTGCTGGCGTCGACGACGCTCCCCGCGAACGCCACCGGCACGTTCGACGCGTCGCAGACGCTCGCCGTCACCGCGCTCGACAAGCTCACGGTGCGCGTGCGCGCCGATTCCCCCGTCGACATCCAGCAGCTCGCCTGGGCGCCACAGCTGTCGTACACCGCGGCGACCGACGCCAGCGGTGCGCCCGTCGCAGCCACCGACCCGCGCGGCAAGCCGGCGCTCGTCCTCGTCGTGTCCCCCGACACCTCGATCTACGGCACGTCGACGGCCTCGGCGCCGTCGACGGCCTGGGCGTCGACCCTCGGCCGGGCCGTGACCGCGCACGCCGTGCTCGGCACGCCCGACGCCCACGGGGCGGGGAGCGTCACGCTCACGGTCAAGCAGCGCAACACCCTCGTCGCCAAGGCGACGGTGGCGGTCGGCGCCGACGCCCCGACGGCGGCGATCGACCTGCCGGTGACCCTCGCGTCGGGCCAGGGCTACTGGTTCGACGTCTCGGTCCACGACATGCCCTGCGCCGTTCCGGCGGGCGACCCGTGCCCGCGCCCGCTCAGCGCCACGACGCTCGGATCCTCGGTCGAGCTCCGCTGGCGCGAGGGCGACACCGACAAGACGCAGGCGGTGCCGAGCACGCTGTTCCGGCCCGGCCAGCAGGGTGTGTTCCCCGTGCCGTACCGCGGCTGGGGCGCTGCGGGCTACCGGGGTGACGGCGCCCGCGCCACACAGCCGATCGTGGAGGGCGACTTCACCATCGACACCGCGGCGTTCCAGGTCCGCGAGCCCACCGGGTTCGACGACCCGACCTACACGAACCCGGCCGACGGGCGCTCCGAGCCGTACGTGCCGTTCCGGCTCGACCTCGTCGACGGGAACGGTGCCGTCACCGGCACGGCGCCGGTGTGGCGCGGCTCGAAGGACAACATGGTGGTCGGCGCCGACTTCCAGCGCTCGTCGCGCCGCGGCGTCGACGACCCGGCGTTCGTCTCGACGGCGTCCGCCGGCGGTGCCGGTGCCACCGGTGTCGTCCGCGTCGGCCTCGGCATCCCCCGGTTCTCGCTCGCGGGCAGCGTCGGGCCGGTCGGCGGCCAGTTCTCGGCGGGGCCCAGCTTCGGGCTGCGCGACTACCAGGACATGAACGGCGACGGGTTCCCCGACGTCGTGGAGGACAACCACGTCGTCTACACCGGCCCGCGTGGCGGCTACGTCGACGGCGGCGGCCAGGGCTTGGGCACCGTGGCGCAGGACTCCTCGTTCCTCGTCGGCGGCGGCTTCCAGGGCGGCACCGGCGAGATCAACATCTCCTCGACCGGCGACGCCAGCAGCCCCCAGAACGCCGGCAAGGGCGCAGCGAAGGGCGCAGCCACCACCGGCGGCAAAGCCGACAACGACGTCATCACCGCGTCGTTCGGCGCGTCGTTCGGCATCAGCGCCACGTTCACCAACCCGGCCACATCCGACCCGAGCTGGCAGGCCCAGCTCGACAAGATGCCGAACCAGCTGGCGCCGCTCGAGCAGGACATCGCCGACATGAACGGCGACGGCCTCCCCGACAAGGTGACCACCGACGCCAACGGCGTCCTCGTGCGCCTCAACCTCGGCTACCGCTTCTCCGACAAGGTCATCCGATGGTCGTCGGGCGGTTTCGAGACGAGCCAGCAGTACGCCGGTTCCGTCGGCCCGTCGCTCGGCTTCAACGTCGGCGACCTGGAGTTCGCCGGTGGGCTCTCCTACAGCGAATCGGTCGACACCGCCGAGTACACCTGGGTCGACGTCGACGGCGACGGCCAGCTCGACCGGATCCGCCGCTCGGGCGACGGCATCCGCGTCGCCTTCGGCACCGGCGCCGGCACGCTCCCCGAGGTGGTCTACGGCCAGGGCGCGTCGCCCCGCATCGACCTCGGCGCGGCGAGCATCCCGACCGGGCAGCAGGTGGCCCAGGTCCGCAACCGCGGGCTCGGCGGCGGCGTCGACTTCACGATCGGGATCGGGCCGCTGTGCTTCATCATCGGCGAGTGCTACCTCATCATCAACCCCGGGTTCAGCGTCGACCACAGCGTGTCGACCAACCAGGTGCAGCTCACCGACGTCGACGGCGACGGCTATCCCGACTCCGTGATGAGCGACGCCGACCGCGACCTGCAGGTGTTCGCCAACCGGCGCGGCCGCACCAACCTGCTGAAGACGGTGCACAGCGCCATCGGCGGCGAGACCCGGCTCGACTACCAGCGGGCCGGCAACACCGTCGACCAGGCGCTGCCGCACTGGGTGCTGTCGAGCGTGCAGGTCGACGACCGCCGCCCGGGCGACGGCGTCGACACGCTGCTGACGACCTACGAGTACGCAGGCGAGAAGGGCAGCCGGCTCGAGAAGCAGACGCTCGGCTTCGCCACCGTCACCGAGCGCCAGCGGGCCTACCGCGGCGACGGGAACGTGTACGACGATCCGATCCTGCGCTCGGTGCGGCGCACCTACCTCAACCGCACCGTGTTCGAGCAGGGGCTCGTGACCCGTGAGGAGCTGCTCGACGGCAACGGCGTCGTGCAGACGTCCACGGCGTCCACCTGGGCGTTCCAGGACCCGCGCACCGGTACCGCCGTCGACGTGTCGGCCAAGGCGAACGACCCGGCCGACCTCGGGCTGCTGCCGGTAGCGGCGTCGCCCGTGCGTACCCGGGTCGACCAGGCCTGGTACGCCAACGGCGCCGTCGCCAAGACGACCCAGCGAACCTTCGCCTACGACTCGCGGGGCAACGTCATCCGCCAGGTCGACCAGGGCGAGCCTGCCCTGACCGGCGACGACGTCACCGCCGTGTCCCAGTACACGGCCTGCGCGTTCCGCACCCTCGACGCTGACGGCGGCACGGTCGTCCCGTCTTTCGGCGTGGGCGGCGCGCGGCCGGTCGGCACGTTCGACTACACGTGGGTCAGCGTCCCCGAGATCCTCGACGTGTACGACGCCGCCAACAACGTGCTGCGCCGCCGTGACGCGCTCGGCTACAACCGGGACGACGTCGAGGTCGGGCGGCCGTGCGAGAACCAGTCGCTCACGCGGCTCGACCAGCGCATCACCGCCACGCGCACCGCCATCGACGAGATGGACTACGACGACTGGGGCAACTACGTGTACGTGAACGCTGCGGCCAACGCCGCCGGCGAGCGCTACCGCGTCGACTACGTCTACGACCCCGACAGCCACGCCAACATCGCCGACACCGTCGACAACCACGGGCTGCACGCCACGGCGACGTTCAACCCCTTCAACGGCCAGGTCGCCTCGCGCACCGACGTCAACGGCCACACCACGACGTACACCTACGACGCCTTCGGGCGCCTGGCGACGGTGACCCTGCCGAGCGAGCAGGGCACCGGCCGTGCCACCGTCAGCTACGAGTACCGGCCGACGGCGGCCGGCTACGGCTACGGCATCGCCCGCCACTTCGACGCCTACCGGCCCGACACCATCGACACCGTCGCCTTCATCGATGGCACCGGCCGCGTCGTGCAGACCAAGCAGGACGTCACCGTCTTCACCGGTACGACCACGCCCGCGGCCGAGGTGCAACAGGTCTCCGGCGCCGTCGAGTTCGACGCGCTCGGCCGGGCGGTGCGGGAGTGGTACCCGACCACCGCCCCGAAGAACCTCGAGACGACCTACGTGACGGCGACGTCACCCGAGGCACCGACGGTCACCGAGTACGACGTGCGCGACCGCACCACGAAGGTCACGGCGCCGGGCGTTCGCGTCACCTCGACCGTCTACGGGTACGGCGGCGCTGCGACGTTCGGCGCGGTGCTCTTCACCGAGACGGTGACCGATCCCAACGGCACGCCGACGCGCACCTACGCCGACGTGCGGGGCAACCCGCTCGGCGTCGAGGACTGGCCCGACAGCGCCACCCTTCGCCGCCTGACCCGGTACACCTACGACGGGCTCGGGCAGCTGCGCACCGTCGTCGACCCCGCCGGGAGCACCACGACCCACACCTACGACCTGCTCGGTCGGCGCACGTCGACGACCACCCCCGACGGCGGCCTCGTCGAGCTCGGCTACGACGACGCCGGCAACCTGGTGAGCAAGGTCGACCCGAAGCTGCGGGCGGCCGGCCAGCGGATCGCCTACACCTACGACGTCGATCGGCTGACCGGCATCGACTACCCCGCCGGCACCCCCGACGTGACCTACACGTGGGGCGACGCCGCGGCCGCCGGCACGGTGAACGGCAACGGTGCCGGCCGCGTCGTCGGCGTGAGCGACGGGGCGCGCCTGCAGACCGTGCGCTACGACGACCTCGGACGCGAGGCGAGCGAGACGTCGACCATGCTCGTCCACAACCTCAACGACGCCGTGGGCCAGCGGGTGACGTACACGACCTCGTTCACGCAGGACTGGCTCGGTCGATTCGGGAGCGTCGTCTACCCCGACGGGGAGCGGCTCGCCTACCGCTACGACGCCGGCGGCCTGCTGTCGTCGATCACCGGAACGAAGGGCGCGGTGACGTACCGGTACCTCGACCGGCTCGAGTACGACGAGTTCCTCGACCGCCGCTTCCAGCAGACCGGCAACGGCGTGCAGACGCAGTACGCCTACGACGCGGCGACGCGCCGGCTGGCGACGCAGCGGACCGACAACGCCACGCGCCGGCTGCAGGACGACGCCCTCGGCTACGACGTCGTCGGCAACGTCCTGAGGGACACCAACACCGCGCCCGTGCCCGCCGGGGGCCTGAAGGGCGGCCCGACCACCCGGACGTTCACCTACGACCCCTACTACCGGCTCACGTCGTCCACCGGCACCTACTCCTTCGCCCCGGGCAAGCAGCGGACCTACACGTTCACCAACACCTTCGACGCCTCGGGGAACCTGGGCACGAAGGCGCAGACCGACGTGATCACCGTGACCGGCGGATCGGCCGTGACGCAGAAGCCCACGACCTACAGCGAGACGCTCACGTACTCGAAGACGAAGCCGCACCAGATCGCCGCGGTCGACAAGACGACCTACGGCTACGACGCCAACGGCAACTTCACCGGGTGGCCCGTCGGCGCCAAGGGCGGGCAGAACCGCACGACGACGTGGGACGCCGCCAACCGCATGACCACGGTCGCCGATCAGGGCAGCACCACCACGTACACCTACGACCACCTCGGGACGCGGGCGCTGGAGCGGGGCCCCGCCGGCGAGACGGCCTTCGTGAACGAGTGGTGGACCGTGCGCAACGGGACGATCGGCTGGAAGACGATCTGGGCCGGCGACGACCGGCTCGTCGAGCAGAAGTCGATGCCCGACGGCGTTGTCGAGGACTGGCGCTACTTCCTGCACAAGGACGTCCAGGGCTCTACGAACCTCGTCACCGATCCCGCCGGCGAGGTCTTCCAGCACCTCGAGTACTTCCCGACCGGGGAGATCTGGGTGCACGAGAAGAGCGACGTGTTCCGCGAGCCGTACCTCTACGGCGGCGGCTACTTCGACGAGGTCCGCCAGCTGATCGACATGGGCCAGCGCTGGTACGAACCGCGCGAGCAGTTCTTCTACAGCCCCGATCCGGCGCTCACGGAGGAGCCCGACGAGGTCGTCGCCGACCCGAACCTGCTGCCCGCCTACACCTACGCCGAGTCGAACCCCCTCGTGCTCGGCGACGCGGACGGCCGCAAGCCCTCCGCGTTGCGGATGAAGCTCATCGCGGCGACGACCTTCCGTCCGCCGGCCACCTCGGCGTTCGAGAAGACCGCGTTCGGCCAACGGCTCCTCAAGCTGACCGCGTCGGCGCGGTTCAAGCGCTGGACGAAGATGAACGAGGACTTCGAGCCCAACCCGCTGGTCCAGATCAACCTCAAGGACGACGACGGCCTGTCGCTCGCGTCGGTGAAGCTCTCGCTGTGGGCCACCCCGCAGGTGACGGCCTTCGACCGGGCGACGCCCACCAAGCTGCAGGTCGGCTTGACGAAGCTGGCGGCGAAGCTACGCAAGCGGGGCCCCGCCACCGCCGCACCCGCAGCGGCCCGGCGACCCGCCGCGGGCGCCTCGGCCGGCGCCTCCGGCAACGGGCGTTCCCCGACGAAGCGGACCGCCGCACCGCGGGTGCGCCGCCGACCTTAGGGGCGAGGTGACCCAGGGTTGGTCCGGCAGTGAGGAGCGCAGCGGAGTGCAGGGCGTGTGAGAGCTTCTCATGTCCGACGTTGCCCTCAGCCGGAACTCTGCGAGGAAGCGCTCGTCGATTCCGCCTGGCGCAACAGGCGGCCCCAACGTGTCGCGCCGACTGCCAGGCTCAGGCGATCCGGGCGTCGTGGCCCGCCCAGAACGGCTCGCGCAGCTCGCGCTTGAGCACCTTGCCGGCGCCCGACTTCGGTAGCGGCTCGGCGCGCACGTCGATGGCCTTTGGCACCTTGTAGCCGGCGATGGCGCTGCGGCAGTGCGCCACCAGCTCCGCAGCCGTGAGATCGGCGCGTCGAGGCACGACGACGGCGTGGACGGCCTCGCCCCAGTGCTCGTCGGGCACGCCGAACACGGCGGCCTCGGCCACGTCGGGATGGCGGTACAGGACCTCCTCCACCTCGGTCGACCACACGTTCTCGCCGCCCGAGATGATCATGTCCTTCAGCCGGTCGACGAGGAACAGGTGACCGGTGTCCGTCGTGTAGCCCATGTCGCCCGAGCGGTACCAGCCGTCGACGAGTGCGGCGGCCGTCTGCTCGGGCTTGTTCCAGTAGCCCTGCATCACGTTGCCGCCGCGGATCCACACCTCGCCCACCTCGCCCGTCGCGCAGGGCATGGCGTCGGCCGAGCGGATCGAGAGCTCGACCCCCACCACCGGCCGCCCGCACGAGCGGCCGAGCGGTCCGTCGAGCTCGCGCTCCTCGTGCGGCAGCGCCGTGGCCAGCGGCGCCGTCTCGGTGGCGCCGTACGTGTGGAGCAGCTCGATGCCCGGCAGCGCCCGCATCGTGCGCCGCAGCACCTCGGTGGCCACGGGCGACGCGCCGTGGGCCAGCCAGCGGAGCGCGTCGAGACGACGGGGCCGCTCGAGCTGCTCGTCGACGAGGGCGGCGAGCATCGTCGGCACCACCAGCGTGTGCGTGGCCCGTTCGGCCTCGGCGAACTCCACGAAGCCCGCGGCGGTGAAGGTCGGGAGCACGAGCTGGCAGGCGCCGTTCCACACGACGGCCGCCACGGCGACGGTGCCCGCGGCGTGGAACATGGGCGAGGCCACGAGCCAGCGGGTGTCGCCGTCGATCGGTGCGGACGCCATCAGGTGGAACGCGTTCGCCACCAAGTTGGCGTGCGACAGCATCACGCCTTTCGAGGCGCCCGTCGTCCCGCCCGTGTAGAAGAGCCCGGCGAGGTCGGTGCCCGCCACGTCGTCGGGCGCGTCGGTCGGTTCGGCTGCGGCGAGCAGGGCCTCGTACCCGTCGGGCATCCGCACGACGCGCTCCACCAGATCGTCGGGCAGAGGCAGATCGGTGAACAGCACGCGGGTGCCCGAGTCCCAGAGCGCGTAGTGCAGCTCGGCCTCGGTGTGGCGAGTGTTGAGCGGCACGATCACGAACCCGGCGCCCGGCACGGTCTGGTACAGCTCGAGGTAGCGGTGCGAGTTCGTGGTGGCCACCGCCACGCGGTCGCCGCGGCGCAGCCCGAGGGCGCGCAGCGCGCCGACGAGCCGGCGGCATCGGTCCCAGGACTCTGCGTAGGTGAGGCGCACGTCGCCGCACACCACCGCCTCGACATCGCGGTGGCACGTCACGGCGTGGCGCAACGGCGACAGCAGAGTCGTCATGGGCGCGAACGCTAACCCGATCGACGGCGTCAGCCGGCGAGCGATCGATCGCCACCGCTCGGGCATCGCAACCGAGGCCCAGCGGCACGCCGCTGGAACTGGCGGCAGACCCCGTGCCATCTGGTGGCTAGCCTGCGGGCATGAGCACCGACGTCGCGTTCGCCTCGCCCGCGCCGGGTCGGTGGGCGCTCGACCGCAGTCACTACCCGGGCGGTGTCACGCCCATCTCCCAGTGGCTCATGGGCGGGTGCGTGGTCGCCAACCGCAAAGCGATGGCCACCCTCGGCGTGCCGGCCGAGACGGTCGACGTGCGCTTCGTCAACGGCTTCATGTACACCCGCCTGCGCCCGTTGATCCGACCCGACAAGCCGTCGGCGACGCTGCCACCGCTGCCCCTGCTCAAGGTGGCCACGCGGTTGCATCCCGAGATGCGCCGTCGCGCCGCGTCGGCGGCCGTGTCGCTGCGCGACGCCCCGTGGCGCGCCGTCGTAACCGACTGGAATGCAACGACGCGCCCGCGTCTCGAGGCGCGCAACCGGTCGTTCCAGGCGGTCGACCTGGACACCGTCGGCGATGCGGCGCTGGCCGATCACCTGGGAGCGCTGCTGCACTGGTGCAAGGAGATGTTCGAGCTCCACTTCCACCTGCACGCGTTCGACCTCGGGCCGCTCGGCATCCTGCTCCACGACGGCGAGCGGTGGGGCCTGGGCGCCGGCGAGCTCGTCGTGGCGCTCGGCGGTGCGTCGCCGTCGACCAGCGGCCCGGTGGTGCAGCTCGCCGCCCTGCGGGCCGAGGTGGAGGGGTCGGGGCGGACACCCGTGTCGCTCGACGACGTACGGTCGTGCTCGCCCGAGGCGGCCCGGATGCTCGACGACTACCTGAGTCGGCGCGGCGCCATGCTCATCACCCGCTACGACCTCGACGGGCAGACGTTGGCCGAGCGGCCCGAGACCGTGCTCGACAGCATCCTGCACGCGCCACGCGCGCCGGTCGATCACGCCCGAGCCGAACAGGCGGCACGCTCGCTGCGGGCGCGGGTGCCGGCCGCCGAGCAGGCGCTGTTCGACCAGCGGCTGGCCGATGCCCGCGCCGTCATGGACCTGCGCGACGACAACGGGCCGTACACGGTCGAGTGGCCGGTGGGCCTGCTGCGGCTGGCGCTGCTGGCCGTGGGCCGACGGGCGGTGGCGGCGGGTCGGCTGCAGGCGTCCGAGCACATGTTCGAGCTGACGCCGTCGGAGGCCGTGCCCTTCGCGCGCGGTACGGCGGGCCCCGGCGCGGCCGTGCTGGCGACCCGCGCCGCCGAGCGTCGGCGGCTGGCCGAGCTGGTGCCGCCCGACGCGCTGGGGCAGCCGGAGGCCGCGCCGCCGCTGTCGGTCCTGGCGCCGCCGCTGCGGATCTTCGTGGGAGCGGTGCAGCTGATCCTCGAGCACCTGGGCATGGCAGGCGGGGTCGACGCGGCAGCCGGCGGCGGGCTGCGCGGTGTCGGCGTGGGCGACACGGCCTACGTGGGACGGGCCCGCCTGGCCAACGACCCCGAGGCCGCGCTCGACGCCATGGAGCCCGGCGACGTGCTCGTCGTGCGGTTCACGACGCCGGCCTACAACACGGTGCTGTCGCTGGCAGGCGCGGTGGTGACGGCCGACGGCGGCGCGCTGTGTCACGCCGCCGTGATGGCGCGGGAGTTGGGCATCCCGGCCGTCATCGGCGCGCCCGCTGCGCTCGACGCCATCCCCGAGGGCGCCACCGTCGAGGTCGACCCGGTGGCCGGCCGCGTGCGCGTCCTGTCGTAGCGGCGCGGTGCCCTCAGTCGCCGAGATCCTCGGCGTTGCCCGCGGGGCGGTTCAGCGCGGCATGGGCGCGCGCCGTGGCACTGGCGCCGAGAGAGCGGTAGGCCTCGAACTGCTCGACGTCGTAGAACTGGTCACCGGTGGAATCGTTGGGGAACACCGGCCTCGCGTCCTGGTAGGCGAGGAGATCGGCCGGCGTGTGCTCGTCGCGCACCAGCGCCTTCTTGACGTAGACGAGCGTGCCCGGCCCCCCGTCGCCCGGGTACCGGAAGTGCACGACGGCGTGCGACGCCTTGCAGAGTCCGGCGTCGCTGTCACCGACGAGCTCGAACGTCCTGGGGTCGAGGTCGTCGAACTCGACGCCGAGCTCGGATCTCGCCAGCGCCACGGCCTGTCCGAGCGACCGGATGCTGCCGGGGCTGTCACCGGACGCATCGATCGACCAGATGGTGGTGCAGCCCCGTCGGAGCAGTTCGACCAGGCCGAGGTTCTCGTAGTGGCCGCCGTCGGCGACGTACACGAAGTCGGTATCCAGGTGGTTCTTCCCGAGCATCTCGCGCACGAGGTAGGTGGGCCGGACGAGTGAGCGGAACGTTTCGCCTGCGGCGGTCAGGTCCCGTACGCGTCGTGGGTTGGGGAGCCAGACGCCGAGTCTGAGGTTGAGCAGCGCGAGCAGCATGCGGTACGCCGGCTGGTTCATGCGACCCATGGAGGGCGCGACCGCAGCTCCCGAGATCGAGACGGCGGAGAGTGGGCTCACGTCGCGCCGTCGGCCGGGGAGATCCTTCTTGTTCGAGAACCGGAGGTAGAAGCTCTGGAACCAGCGCAGTCGGTTGATGCCCTCTTCGTACGCCGCGGTGGGAACGGATCCGACCAGGGGCCCGCCGACGAAATCGGCGGAGAACACGAAGCTCGTCACGCCGAGACCGGGAGGTGTGAGCCCGAGCTGGGAGACGTGAGCGGAGGCGCACACGAGCAGCGTGGGCCAGTCGTCGGCCTTCAGCTCCGAGAGCCTGGGTTCCTCGTTGGACGCGATGGGACCGACGGTCACCCGCCCGCCCCGGGTGCTGCGCGTCAGCGCGAACACCGTTCGGAGTCGCCTCTTGTAGAAGGGCTGGGCCGACCAGGCGATCGGGTTCCCGCTCCGCATCACCACCGCCACCACTACGGCGACCGCGAGCCACACGACGGTGGCGCCGGTGGTCCACCGTCGCGTCCCTGCGTCGATGGCGACGACGAGGAACACCGCGAGCGACAGCGGGACGACGACGCCAACCGCGAGCTTCTGCAGGACCCCTCTCATCCGGGCCGGCACCTTCGCCAACGTCTTCGGCAGGCTTCCCCGACCGCCGCTCGAGCCGGACTTCGTGACGAGGTGGAGCACCGCGACGGACAGCGACACGACGGCAGACGCCACCGAACCGGTGCCGCGCCGACCGAGCGCCGAGGCGTGCAGGAACCCGAAGCGACCGGTGCGGGCCCACCAGACGAGCTGCGGGACGAGCCGCAGCACGATGGCGGCGACGATGGCGGCGAACACGAAGGTGCCGGTCCAACGGACGAGTCGTCGCCACCACCACTCGACGCCGGGTCGGAAGAGGAGATCGATGACCGCCGACAGCAGCCCGATGCCCGCCAGTCCGGCGATGACGACGGCGCTCCAGGTGTGGAGTCCGAGACCACCGATGCACCCGTCGCCCGTGCACCGGCCGAGCGCCGGCAGCTGCCGTCGGTAGACCCAACCCGCGCCCCGCCCGATCACGTAGAGGGCGCCGAGGACGACGGCGAGGTTGAGCAGGATGCCGAGCAGGAGCCGGAGGAACATGTTCCACCGGCCCATCAGCCCCGGTGCGAGGTAGTCGGTCCGGTTCCGGAGGTAGTCGAGCTCAGGCGAGCCGAGCGAGTAGGGGCCGGGGGCGTCGTCGGGCCAATCCTTCGACGTGGCGCGCACGATCGTGGCGGCAGTGACGGCGTAGGAGCCACCGGAGACGCCGGCCAGGAAGTCGGCCTTCTGCAGCACCTGTGCGCGCCAGAGCGTGTCGAGCGCACCGAAGGAGAAGGCCGCCGAACGGAGCCCGCCGCCGGAGCAGCAGATGCCGACCCGCGCCGGATCGCCGTTCGTTCTCGGTTGCTGGAAGAGTCCGGGCTGCTGGCCGCCCGCAGATTCGTGTGCGGGCACCCAGAGCCACCGGGCGGCCGCCCTCCAACCCCGGGGTTTCGGTTCGAACTCGATGTCCTTCGGCCAGACCGAACCCGCACTCATGGCGGCGCCCCCGTTCCGTGTCGGCCCGTCATCGACGACTACGTCCGCGATGGCGGCGATCGACACGATAGTCAGCCCCGTTCGCGTCGGTGGGCACTGGCGTCTCGGCGGGTTTGGGAGACTGGTACCGATGGCCGACGGGTTCGAGCTCCACCGGTCACGTCGTGGTCTGTTCGGTGACGACGCCGTCTCGTACGAGCACGGCCGCCCGCCGTATCCGGCGCGCGTGTTCGAGCTGCTGCGTGCCTCGGGCGCGCTGCGCCCCGGATGCCGCGTGTTGGAGATCGGTCCCGGCACCGGGCAGGCGACCGTCGAGCTGCTCGACGCCGGAGCGCACGTCACCGCCATCGAGCTGTCGGACGTGTTCGCCGACCGGCTGGAGGATCGCTTCGCCGGGGCCGCGGTCACCGTGCTGCGTGGACCGTTCGAGGC
>JANPGL010000012.1:0-4388 GCA_031423915.1 Actinomycetes bacterium
CGACGCCCCCGCCCGCTACGCGGTCGCATCCGCTTCCACCTGTCGGAAGCGGATGCGATCGCGCCACGGTCCCGACCGCCCGGCATGCTGGAGGGGTGACGCCGTCGGGCGCTCAGGTCACCAGGTGGCGACTCTTGGGACAGGACACCTTGCGCTGGTCGTCGCACCGCGGGCAGGTGAACACGCCGTTGCCCGACGACCACAGGGTGCCGCCGCACGACGCGCAGCGCTGCTGCCAGACGGCGCACTGCACCTCGGCCAGCCGCTGCGACGTGAGCGGGCAGCCGTGGCCGTGGCACGTCGGCCACTCGGGGTCGGGCACGATGGCCGCCTCGGGGCACTTGCCCACGCACACGCCGCAGTCGTCGCAGGTGTACGGGTCGATGGTGAACAGTCCGAGGAACGCGTCGGTCTTGGTGAGCGCGCCGGCGTGGCAGGAGTAGTCGCAGGCGCCGCAGCCGATGCAGAGCGATTCGACGACCTTGAAGCTCACGGTGTCAGGCCGTCGTCGCCGGCACCGGGTCCTGCGGGTGGAAGTGCCGCAGCTCGCCCAGGCAGTCGTAGTGGACCCACGGGGCCACATCGACGCGGGTGGCCGCGCTCGCCCAGCGGTAGCGGTCGCCGTCCCACTCCCACCACCCGTACGGCACGTCGAGCGCCCGGGTGATGGGCTGGTCGCAGTTGGGACAGGTCGGGGCGTTCATGCGCGGGCTCCGGTCTCGATGGGGGCGACGCGCGAGGCGCCGTCGAGGTACTCCTGCAGGGTCTGGTTGAACCGTGAGAACTTGTCGACGCCCATGGGGTCGGCGCCGCGCAGGCGGATGTCGTCGCCGAGCAGCGCCAGGCTGTTGATGGTCTGGCGGCCTGAGGCGACGCCGTTGGCTCCGATGTCGTCGAACATGGCGTGCCAGGCGGCGAGCGGCCCGTCGAGGTAGAAGTCGACGAGGTGCAGTTCGTCGGTGGCGATGGCGCGCACCGACTCGCAGCCGAGCGCTTCGAACACGACCTCGACGGCGAACGCGCTCCCGTCGTCTCGTGTCATGAGGAGCCCGGCCACCATGTCGGCGTCGCCGAGGACGGTGTAGCGCTCGGGGTGGGCGTTCATCTCGGCGGCCAGCGCCTCGAAGAACCCCACGGCGTCGATGGCGGACCGCTCGTTCGCTGCGCTCACGGTGCTGTGCTCGTTCGCTGCGCTCACGACAGCACCGTGTTCGGGTCGATGCCGAGCAGCTCGAGCGGGAGCTTGGTGCGGTGCAGGCGGCTGATGCCGGCCCGTTCGCACCGCGCCAGGTACGAGGTGAACTGCTTGCGCTGCATCTCCAGTTGGAGTGGGAAGCCCTTCGTCTCCACGTGCTCGATGCCGCCGCCGAGCAGCACGGCGAGCGCGGAGCCGAAGTCCTGGTTCGTGCCGAACTGGGTGAGGACCACCTCACCGTGGTCGAGCGCCTCGTGGATCTCGTCGGCCACGTCGGGGTCCTTCTCGACCGCGTAGCGGATGTGCATCGTGCCGTAGGCCACGTGGCGGGCCTCGTCCTGCATGGCCATGCGGAACATGCGCTTCTCGACCGGTGACGGGGCGATGAGCTCGCCCATGCGGAAGATGTCGAGGATGAAGCCCTCGCCCAGCAGGTGCATCAGTGCGGTGGCCTGGGTGTAGGTCTTGGCTTCGAGGATGGTGCGCAGCAGCCCCTCGCCCTGGCCGCGCGACATGAGCAGGCCGCCGCCGTTGGCCAGCGCCCGCTTGCGGAACACCTCGGCGTGGCGGGCCTCGTCCATGATCTGGGTGCAGAGGAACATCTTCGCTTCGAGGAAGTCGTGGTTCATCCGCCACATCCACTTGGCGGGGAGGTCGGCGGCGATCATCTCGACCTCGGTGAGCGTGGTGCACACCTGGCAGATGGCGTGTTCGAGATCGCTCGGCAGCTCGGGCAGCTCACCCCACGGGATGTCGCGCGTGGCCGACCATTGGCGCGCCACCGCCTCCTCGTACAGCTCCATCACGTTGTCCGACCACACGTCGGACTTCTTGTTGAGGATGTAGCCCATGTCGGGCGTGTCGGGGTCGACGTCGGCGCCGCGCGGCGCCATCGACCGGTAGCGCGGATGGTCGGGCACGTCGCCGTAGGGGCCTACGGCGATGTCGAGCATGGTGAGCCCGCGCGGCCCGATCTTGGGTCGCACACCCCACTCGCTCTTGGCGCCGCGCAGCCAGGCCCAGTCGAGCGGTGCCCCCATCGGAGACACCTCCGGCAGGTCTTCCCAGGTGCGCTTGTCGGTCATTGACATCGGTAGGTCCTCCCCACGGCCGACCCCCGCCGGCGCGTGAGACGATTTGGCCCAGAACGTCTCAACAGGACGAAGGGCCGAGTGCGACGTCCGGTCGGGACCTTGGTCCCACCCCGACCCGCTCGGCGGGCCCGCGGCGGTGACCCGACCCGGCCCGGTCGGGACGACGGGGCGTAGCATGGGAGGCCGTGTCCGCTCCTCTCACCCCCGACGACGTGGCCAAGGTCGCCCACCTGGCCCGCCTCGACCTCACGCCCGCCGAGCTCGCGCACTACACGCAGCAGCTGGCGGGCATCGTGGGTCACTTCCGTGACATCGATGCGCTCGACCTCGCCGACGTGGAGCCCATGACCCAGCCGTACCCGCTGGTCAACGTGCTGCGCGACGACACGGTCCGTCCCACGCTCGACCGGGCCGAGGTGCTGGCCTGCGCCCCCGCCGCCGAGGGCGGCCGCTTCCGGGTGCCCACGATCCTGGGCGGCGACGCCTGATGGGCGCGGCGCACGACATCGCCGCCGACGTGCGCGCCGGTCGCCGTTCGGCGGTCAGCGTCGTCGACGAGCACCTGGCCGCCATCGGTGCCCGCGAGGCCGACATCCACGCCTTCAACCTGGTCCTGGCCGACGAGGCCCGCGCCGCTGCGGCCGACGTCGACCGCCGCGTGGCGGCGGGGGAGGACCCGGGTCGCCTGGCCGGGGTGCCCGTGGCGCTGAAGGACAACATGTGCACCCGGGGCATCCCCACCACGTGCTCGTCGAAGATCCTCGAAGGCTGGCGCCCGCCCTACGACGCCACCGTCGTGCAGCGCCTGGCCGCAGCCGGCGCCGTCGTGATCGGGAAGACGAACCTCGACGAGTTCGCCATGGGTTCGTCCACCGAGAACTCGGCGTTCGGCCCCACCCGCAACCCGCACGACCTCACGCGGGTGCCGGGCGGCTCGTCGGGCGGCTCGGCCGCCGCGGTGGCCGCCGGGTTCGCCCCGGTGGCGCTCGGCTCCGACACGGGGGGCTCCATCCGCCAGCCCGCCGGGCTGTGCGGCGTGGTCGGCGTGAAGCCCACCTACGGCCTGGTGTCGCGCTACGGGCTCATCGCGTTCGCCTCGAGCCTCGACCAGATCGGCCCGTTCGCCACCGACGTGGCCGACGCCGCGCTGCTGCTCGAAGTCATCGGCGGCCACGACGCGATGGACTCCACGTCGATCCCACAGCCGTTCCCGTCGGTCGTCGACGCGCTGTCGCTCGGCGTCGAGGGGTTGCGCGTCGGGCGGGTCACCGACCTGCCCGAGGGCGCGCAGCCCGACGTGCTCGAACGGCTCGAGGCGGCGTTCCTAGCGCTCGAGAAGGCCGGGGCCACCATCGTCGACGTCACCGTGCCGGCCTTCACCTACGGCCTCACCGCCTACTACCTGATCGCCCCGGCCGAGGCGTCGAGCAACCTGGCCCGCTACGACGGCGTGCGCTACGGCTTGCGAGTCGACGCGGCAGACACCGCCGCCATGAACGCCGCCAGCCGCTCGGCCGGCTTCGGCGACGAGGTGAAGCGTCGCATCATGCTCGGCACGTACGCCCTGTCGGCCGGCTACTACGACGCCTACTACGGCAAGGCGCTCAAGATCCGCCGCATGATCGCCGACGACTTCGCCCGGGCCTACCAGACCGCCGACGTGATCCTCACCCCGGCGTCTCCCGCGGTGGCGTTCCCCTTCGGGTCCAAGGGCGACGATCCCCTGTCGATGTACCTGGAGGACGTGTACACGATCCCCAGCAACCTGGCCGGCCATCCCGGCATGACGGTGCCGTACGGCACCGGCGCCGAGGGACTGCCGGTCGGCGTCCAGATCCTCGCCCCCGCCCTGGGCGAGGTCGCCATGTTCCGCGCCGCGGCCGCCCTGGAGGCTTCCCAGTGAGCATCATCTACACGTCGTCCACCGAGCTCGACCCGGCCACGCTGATCGACGGCTGGGAGATGGTGGTGGGCCTCGAGTGCCACGCCGAGCTCCACACCGCCACGAAGATCTTCTGCGGCTGCCCCAACAACTTCGGCGACGAGCCCAACACCAACGTGTGCCCAGTGTGCCTCGGCCTGCCGGGCTCGCTGCCGGT
>JANPGL010000013.1:0-2499 GCA_031423915.1 Actinomycetes bacterium
GTGATGTCGGTCAGCCACAGCCGGTTCGGCTCGGTGCGGGCGAAGTCGCGGTTCATGAGGTCGGACGCTGTCGGAGTGTTCGGAATCTTGCGGCATCTCGGCCGGCCCGGCAGACCGGCGATCCCGAGCCGTCGCATCACCAGCTCGACCGTGCAACGAGCCACTGCCATCTTGCGGCCCAGGACGAGCTCCGCGTGAACGCGGCGAGCCCCGTAGGTCTGCCGTGACTCGTCGTGGACCCGGCGGATCACCTCGGCGACCATGGCGTGACGGACAGCCCGCGCGGATGGCTTGCGGTTCCGCCACGCGTAGAAGCCCGACACCGACACCCCGACCACGCGGCAGGTCACCTCGATCGGGAAGCCCTCGCTCACGACCTTGGCGACGAACTCCCACCGCCTTTTGGGTCGGTCTGCGCCTTCAACAAGGCGTTCGCCCGCTTCGTGACCGCCAGCTCGGTCTCCAGCTCGCTGATCCGTCGCTTAGCCGCCGCCAACGCGACCGACTCGGCCGTGGACACGCCACTGCGCAACCCGCGATCGATCCGGTCCTGGTTGCGCCAGTTGTAGACGGTCTGGGCGGTGATCCCGAGCTGCTCGGCGATCTCAGAGACCGGCTTGCCGGCCTCGATCAGATCGAGCACCTTGCGACGGAACTCGACCGGGTAACTCCTCGGCACGATGACCTCCTCATCATCAGTGCCCGAGATTCAAGTATCCCGACCGCGCGCTCCCCGGGGCATACCAGCCGTCCGATCCGGGGTTGCGCCAACGCTCTCGTGACCGAGGTTGGTGCGTCGGGCTGGATGGTCCGACGTTGCGTCAGGTGTCCGGGTTGGCTGCGTAGAGCTCCCATTCGCCCGGTACGCCTTTCAGGCTCCTCGAACCGACCGGGTCGAAGCGGACTGAGTCGCCCAGAAGAAGGTCACGGACGGTACGGCTTACGAGCACCTGCCCGGACGCCGCGCACGCCTCGACCCGCGCCGCGATGTTGACAGCCAGCCCCGACACGTCACCATCAGCGCGTACTTCTATCTGACCGCAATGAACGCCAGCGCGGATCGTCACCCCCTCTGCTTTCAGCGCCGCGACCATCTCCAGCGCGGCCCGCACGCCGTGACCTGGTTCCGGGAACACGGCCAACAGCCCATCACCGGTGCTCTTGACGACACGACCGCGGTGACGTTCGGCTACCCCAGCCGACACGTGCTCATGGGTGTCGAGCAACTCGTTCCACCTCGCGTTCCCAACCGTGGCCGCTTGCGCGGTCGAGTCCACGATGTCGGTGAACAACACCGAACTCACGACCCGGGTCGCGTCATCGTGGATGGATCGACCAACGACGAACTCCAACAAGCGGGTCTGCATCGCTTCCCACTCGGGAGCGAACCACCACACGTGGTCCGGGCAGTCGAACTCGACATGTGTCGCGTGGGCCAGGTTGCGGGCATACCAGCGACCATGCGCCGGGTGGACCATCTGGTCGCCGAGCATGTGTGCGACCATCACCTCGCACCGAACGCCAGCGACGTACGGACGGACGTCGTAGGTGGCCTGGGCCCGGAAGAAGTCCCTAATGGTGCCCGGACTCGCTGACTGACGCTCGAAGCGCTGGTGCCACTGCCGGATGTGCGGTAGCCCGGCCACGGTCGGGGCGTACCGTTGCAGAACCTCGGAGTCCTCCGTGCCCCACGTCTTGATGATCTGACGCCCCATTGCGCCAGCCTCGTCAGCGGTCGGCAACGGACGATCGGTCGGCCTCGTCAACGCCTCGAGTTCGACGGCCGGGACACCCGCAGCGGGTGCACCCACCATCAAGAGTCGCCGCACACGATCGGGATGGAGCGCAGCCAAGGCCACCCCGTGGACGCCACCCTCGGAGAACCCGGCGATGTGCGCGCTCGAGAGCCCCTCTGCATCCATCACCGCGATCACATCAGCAACATGATCCGCGACCGACGGGGCCACCACGACCCGGTCGGACAACCCGATCCCTCGCTTGTCGATCAGGACATGCTGGGCGTATCGGCCACCGCGCCGCAACGCCCGAGCCCACTCCGGCAGCTCCCAGCACAGCTCGGCGTTGGTCATCAACGGCGGCGTGAACACGATGACGTCATCACCCTCACCCCACCGCGTGTACGCGATGCTCACACCTCCCGAACGGGCGTAGCGAACCTCAGGCCCTGTGCTCACCGACCTGATGCTACGAGAACCGGCCCGACTCCATGACCGGGACCCGACCGAACGGATGCTCGCTGGCGAACGCGCCCGAGCAGTCGCTGGCCTCGGCTGGGACCACTGCACCCCTGCCGCCCAGGGCCTCGCGAAACGCACACCTCACCGAGGTGCTCCAACAACACGGCCCGCCCGGGATCCGGCGAAGTCTGCTGCGATCGTCGCTCGAGATCTGCGAGCAGAACGAACCCGGTATCGGGGATCGAGGTCTGTTGCGGTGTTTTGTCATCGGTCAGCTGCGAAGGTGCGGGGCGATGGTGGC
>JANPGL010000014.1:0-6313 GCA_031423915.1 Actinomycetes bacterium
GTTCGACATCTACTCACGCCTGCTGGCCAACCGCATCGTCTTCCTCGGCACCGCCATCGACGAGACCGTGGCCAACGTCGTCGTGGCCCAGCTCCTCCACCTCGTGTCCGAAGCGCCCGACCGCGACATCTCGCTGTACATCAACTCGCCCGGCGGCGAGATGACCGGCCTGTTCGCCATCCACGACACCATGCGATTCATCGCCTCCGACGTGTCGACGATCTGCGTCGGCCAGGCCGCCTCGGCCGCCGCCGTGCTGCTCGCCGCGGGCGCCAAGGGGAAGCGCTACGCCCTCCCCAACGCCCGCGTCCTCATCCACCAGCCCCACGGCGGCGCCCAGGGCCAGTCGAGCGACCTCGAGCTCCAGATCGCCGAGATCGTCGAGATGCGTCGCCTCATGGTCGACATCCTCACCGAGGCCACCGGCCAGCCCGAGGCCCGCATCCAGGCCGACATCGACCGCGACTACATCGTGCGGGGCGCCGCCGCCGTGGCCTACGGCCTCATCGACCACGTCATCGAGCGCAGGCAGCTGGCGCCGCTGGGGGCGGCCACCGCGGCGGTGGCGGCTTAGCCCACAGCGGTCGTCGAAGCGTTGGCGCCGACGGCCGGCAGCGTGCGCAGGTCGACCACCAGCTGGCGGTCGGGGTCGATCGTCACCGCCGTCACCGGCAGCACGATCAGCCCGGTGCCGTCGGGCGGATACGTCCGACCTGCGCACGGCGCGGTGAGTTGCCCGGTCGACTGATCGAGCGCAAGCACGCAGTCGCCCGGGGCGCCCGGCGGCACGAGCGAGAAGGCCCGCCACCCCTTCAAGGGGTCCTCGCCGACGTGGCCGATGCCGACCGGCTTGCGCCCGGCGTCGCCCACCAGGCTCGGGAACAGCAGCGGGCCGTCCTTGGCGATGAGCTTGGCCAGCCGGTCGACGCCTCCGGGGCGGAAGTACCGCTCGGCCAGATCCGTCGACACCTTGACCTTGGTGCTGGAGCTCACGAACGCCGAGATGCCCCACAGCGCCAGGCCGATCGCCACCAGCGCCGCGAGGCCGGCGAGCACCGGCGCGAGGGCGCGGGACGCTGGCGATTTAAGTGTTGGGGCGGCCACCTACCTAGTATCGCCCGTCGTGAAGCGGCCTTACCGTGTCGTCGTTGCCAAGCCCGGGCTCGATGGGCACGATCGTGGCGCCAAGACCATCACCCGCGCCCTGCGCGACCATGGGTTCGAGGTCATCTACACCGGGCTCCACCAGACGCCCGAGCAGATCGGCGAGACCGCGCTCCAAGAGGACGTCGACGCCGTCGGGCTGTCGCTCCTGTCGGGTGCGCACGGGACGCTGTTCCCGCGGGTCATCGCCGAGCTGAAGGCCCGCGATCTGGGCGACGTGCTCGTGTTCGGCGGCGGGGTCATCCCCGACAAGGACATCGCGGCGTTGAAGACCGAAGGCGTGGCCGAGGTCTTCGGCCCCGGTTCGTCGCTCAAGGCCATCTGCAAGTGGTTGGAGCAGGCGTTGGACACCAGAGAAGGGGACTGAGGCGTGGATCTCTACGAGTACCAGGGCAAGCAGTACTTCGCCCGGTTCGGCATCCCGGTATCGGCGGGCGGCGTGGCCGACACCGTCGACCAGGCGGTCGTCGAGGCCGACAAGGCCGGCTACCCGGTCGTCGTGAAGGCGCAGGTGCAGGTGGGCGGCCGCGGCAAGGCGGGCGGCATCAAGCTGGCCAACGACGCCGCCGAGGTGCGCACCCACGCCGGGAACATCCTCGGCATGGACATCAAGGGCCACCTCGTCAAGCGCGTGTGGGTCGAGCACGCCTCCGACATCGACGAGGAGTACTACGCCAGCTTCTCGCTGGACCGTGCCGCCAAGAAGCACCTGCTGATGCTGTCGGCCGAAGGTGGCGTGGAGATCGAGGCCGTGGCGGTCTCGAACCCCGACGCCATCGTCATGCTCCACATCGACCCGGTCGACGGGCTCACGCTCGAGGCCGCCCGAGCCGCCGTGCTGCAGGCCAAGCTCAACCCCAAGGCCACCGACGGTGCCGCCGACATCCTGGTGAAGCTGTACGACTGCTTCACCAGGGGCGACTGCGACCTGGCCGAGATCAACCCGCTCATCCTGCGGCCCGACGGCGGCGTGCACGCCCTCGACGCCAAGGTGTCGCTCGACAACAACGCCGCGTTCCGGCACCCCGAGTGGGACGAGTACCGGGCCACGGAAGAGCTCGACGAGCGCGAGCAGCTGGCCCGCACCCACGACCTGCAGTACATCGGCCTCGAGGGCACCGTCGGCATCATCGCCAACGGCGCCGGCCTGGCCATGTCGACGCTGGACGTCGTCAACCAGGTGGGCGGCTCGGCCGCCAACTTCCTCGACATCGGCGGCGGCGCCAACGCCGACGTGATGACCGCCGCGCTCGAGGTCATCAACTTCGACCAGAGCGTCAAGAGCATCTTCATCAACATCTTCGGCGGCATCACCCGCGGCGAGGAAGTGGCCAAGGGCATCGTGGCCGCGCTCGGCCGGGTCGACCTGCGCGCCCCGATCGTCATCCGCCTCGACGGCACCAACGCCGAGGAGGGACGTCAGATCCTGCTCGACGCCGGCATCCCCACCTCGAAGCTGCAGTCCAAGTCCACCATGCTCGAGGCCGCCCGCACCGCCGTGGCCCTCGCGAACGGGAAGTAGACGTCATGGCGATCTTCGTCGACCAGAACACCAAGGTCATCGTCCAGGGTCTCACCGGCGGGCAGGGCAAGTACCACGGCCTGCGCAACCGGGCCTACGGCACCCAGGTCGTCGGCGGTGTCACGCCCGGCAAGGCCGGCCAGGACGTCGAAGGCATCCCCGTGTTCGACACGGTGGCCGATTCGGTGAAGGCCACGGGCGCCGACGCCAGCTTCATCGCCGTGCCCCCGAAGGCGGCCTCGGCGGCCATCCTCGAGGCGGCGGCGGCCGGCATCCGCTTCATCGTGTGCATCACCGAGGGCATCCCGGCCCAGGACGAAGCGCGGGTTTACAACACGCTCGTGCGGGACTTCCCGAACACCCGCCTGCTCGGCCCGAACTGCCCGGGCATCATCAGCCCCGGCAAGTGCAACATCGGCATCACGGCGGGCGAGATCGCCCAGCTGCCCACGGCGGGCGGCCCCAACGTGGGCATCGTGTCCCGGTCCGGTACGTTGACCTATCAGGCGCTGTACGAGCTGAAGCAGCAGGGCATCGGCGTGTCGACCTGCGTCGGCATCGGCGGCGACCCCGTCCCCGGCACGAACTTCATCGACTGCCTGTCGCGCTTCCAGGACGACCCCGAGACGCAGGCCATCATCATGATCGGCGAGATCGGTGGCACGGCCGAGGAAGAGGCGGCCGAGTTCATCAAGGCCAACGTGACCAAGCCGATGAGCGCCTACATCGCCGGCGTCACCGCCCCCGAGGGCAAGAAGATGGGCCATGCCGGCGCCATCACCTCGGGCGGCAAAGGCACGGCCCAGGGCAAGATGGATGCCCTGCGCGCCGCCGGTGTGCAGGTGGGGCTCAACCCCACCGAGGCCGGCGAGCTGATGGCCGGCATCGTCGCCAAGCTCTGATCGAACGCGAAACGGGCGGGCACCCGGCGGCCATGCCGCCGAGTGCCCGCCCGTGGCGTGTCCGGGCTCAGGTCGTGGTGGGGGTGGTGGCGGCCTTGGTGGTGGCGGCGCCGCCCGTCGTGGTGACGGTGCCCGACTTCGTGGTCGTGGTGCTCGGGCTGCTGCTGCTTCCGCAGGCGGCCGCGCCGAGGGTGAGTCCGAGCACGGCAGCTGCCGTGAGGAGTTGCTTGCGCATGAGTGTGTGTTCCTCCAGTGTGGGCCCCTTTCGGGGCCGGTGGTGGGCGCCGGCCGCGGTGCTCGCCCACGTCGGGGCGGTCACCGGTGGGTTCGGTCGGGCGTCGGGGCCGGGCCTGCCCGCTTCCGGGCGCCATCAAACCCATCGGGGGTCGCGTGGAGACGTGCCGCCTACGAGCTCCCGGCGGAAGCGGCCCGCGGCGCCAGCGGTTCCGCACCCGGCATCGACCGAGCGGGTTGCATCGGTCGCGCCGCGTCGGTGAGGTCGCGCAGCGACAGCCCCGCGCCGCGACGGGCGCGGTAGAACACGCGCAGGTAGCCGTTCACCATGCGCTCCACCGAGAACCAACGTGCCCGATCCCGACAGTCGGCTCGATCGAGCGAGTCGACGCGACCGAGCGCAGCCGCCAGGTCGGGCACGGTGTCGACCAGGTAGCCGCTGCGGCCGTGTTCCACGATCTCGGGGGCGGCGCCGGCCGGGAAGCCCAGCACTGGCGTGCCGCAGGCCAGCGACTCGAGCATCACCATGCCGAACGGCTCGTTCCACGTGATCGGGTTGAGCAGCGCCCGGGCCCCCGCCAGCAGACGCGTCTTGGCCGCCCAGTCGAGCTCGCCCAGGTATTCGACGTCGGGGCCGAGATGGGGGCGCACGTGTGCATCGAAGTAGGCGATCTCGTCGGGATCGCGCATCTTGGCCGCGAGGTACAGCGGCACACCGGCCAGGCGCGCCGCCTCGATGGCGCGATGGGGGCCCTTCTCCGGCGCCATGCGACCGAGGAACACGGCGTAGCCGCCGTCGCCGGTCCCGTCGGGGAACTCGTCGACGTCGACACCGTGGTGAACCACGCCGGCCAGCGGCAGGTCGGTGGTCCTCGCCTGGGACTCGGAGATGGCGACGAGCGCGACGCGCGGGACCACGGCCCGGTACACGGCCGAGATCGTACGGTCGAACGGGCCGTGGTTCGTCGTGACGACGGGCAGGCCGGGTACGGAGCGCGCGTAGACGGGCCCGGCCATGGTGTGGTCGTGGACGACGTCGGCGTCGCGGGCCAGGTCGTAGGCGCCGATCACGTGCTCGAGCTCGATCACGCCGCGGCCCATCGGCTCGGCGTCTCCGGCATCGATGACGCTGGCCCTATCGACGGCGCACGTCGAATCGGGGTGCCCGACCAGCAGGACCTGGTGCCCGGCCCGCCGCAGCCCGCGTGCCAGCTGGTCGAGCACGGCCTCGGTTCCCCCGTAGGCCGGCGCAGGCACGGGGAGCCACGGCGGGGCGATGATGCAGATGTCCACGGATTCTCCTCGTGTCGTCGCCACTTCAGCGACCCGATGACCTCGTGGGTGCCGTGCTGTGACGATGGCGACCAGAGCGGGGGTCGCACCTGGTAGGTACCCGACGACCAGGGCGAGCCAAACGAACCCGAGCGAGAGTCAGGCGGGTGAAGTGAGCCCCGAAGGGGTGATCTGCACGGACCCGTCGTCGATGCGCACGTCGAACCGGCGGCCGAACGCCGGCACGCCGGTGAGCGACAGGTCGTCGGTGATGGCGGCGGCGATCGGAGCGACGCGCAGCCCGTCGCGGCCGTCGGGCTCGAGGCCGAGCAGGGTACGCAACAGCAGGAACGGGGTTGCGGCGGCCCACGCCTGCGGCGAGCACGATGTCGGGAAGGGCACCGGTGTCTCGACCTCGGCGCGGTCGAGCCCGCAGAACAGCTCGGGCAGGCGTCCTCCCCAGGCCATGGCCGCGTCGAGCAACCCCGTCGTCACGCGCCAGGCGGCATCGTCGAAGCCGTACCGGCGGAGACCGGCGGCGGCGAGTGCCGTGTCGTGCGGCCACACCGTGCCGCAGTGGTAGCTCATCGGGTCGTAGCCACCGTCGGAGGCCGACAGGGTGCGGATGCCCCAACCGGTCCACATGTCCGCCGTCAGGAGCCGCTGCGCCACGGTGGCGGCGCGCTCGGGCTTCACGATGCCCGACCAGAGGCAGTGGCCGATGTTCGACGTGAGCGAGTCGATCGGCTGCTTGTCGGGACCGAGACCGACGGCGTACCAGCCGGCCTGCGGCAGCCAGAACTCGCGGTCGAAGCGCTCGTACATCTCGGCGGCCCGGTCGTCGTGGCGGGTCGCACCGGCGGCGTCACCCAGGCGGCGGGCGATGGCGGCGCGCGACCGGTGGGCGGCGTAGGCGTAGGCCTGCACCTCGCACAGCGCGATCGGTGCGTCGGCGACGCGACCGTCGCGGTAGCGGATGCCGTCCCACGAGTCCTTCCAGCCCTGGTTGGCGAGGCCGCGCTCGGTCGTGCGCCGGTACTCGATCCACCCGTCGCCGTCGCGGTCGCCGTAGTCGTCGAGCCACGCCAGCGCCCGGTCGGCCGCGGGGAGACATGGCAGAGGCGACGCCGGAACAGGTCAGGCGGCTGGCCGAATGGGATGAAGTGGCCTACATCTATCCGGCTTCGGCTGAAATGGCGAGGGCCGATCCGGTGCACCG
>JANPGL010000015.1:0-1855 GCA_031423915.1 Actinomycetes bacterium
GGGCCACCGGCGCACCGTCGTCGATGACGTCGGCGTAGAGGCCGCCCAGGCCGAAGCTCACCTGCGGCCCGTAGACGTGGCTGGTGAGCGTCAGGCGGGTCTCCACGCCGGGCGGCGCCATGCGCTGCACGACGGCGGCGCGCAGTCCGCCCGCCCGGGCGTCGATCCGCTCGTAGGCACCGCGCAGCGCGTCGTCGTCCTGCAGGTCGAGCGCGATGCCACCCGCCTCGGATCGGCCGCGCAGCGGCGGGTCGACGCCCCGTAGCACCACCGGGTAGCCCAGCTCGCTCGCCGCCGCCACGGCGTCGTCGCACGACGCGACGCGACGCGAGGGGGTCAGTCGGATGCCGGCCGCGGCCAGCAGCTCGGCCAGGTCCTCGCCGACGACGGCGCGCTCGCCCGGCCCCTCGGCCAGCAGGCGTGCCACCACGGCCCGCACGGCGGGCACGTCGAAGCCCGACGGGACCGGCGGATCGACGTGCGGGTGCCGGCGCCACTGGGCCAGGCGCCACGCCGCGCCGAGCGCCCGGGCCGGCGGCTCCGGGAACGAGTAGTTCGGGATCTGGCCGTGGGGGGTGAGCGGGCCATCCGGCAGACCGAGCACGACGGCGGCCACGGGTTTGTCGAGGGCGACCGCCTCGACGGCGTGGCCGAGCTCGAAACCCTCGACCGGTAGCGGCGGCGCGTGGACCACGCACAAGGCGTGTACCTCGTCGGCCGCCGCCAGCACGCGCAGCGCGGCGGCGTACTCGGCCGGCCCCGCCTGGTAGCCGAGGTCGACGACGCCGGGCCGGACCCGCACCCCGGGGCAGGCGTCGCCGAGCGAGGCCACGGTCCACGGGTCGAGGACCGCCGCCTGCAGGCCGGCATCGATCGCCGTGTCGAGGGCCAACACCGCCGGACTCGCCGAGTCGGTGAGCACCACCAGGTTCGGGCCCGAGGGCAGCGGCTGGAAGGCCAGCAGACGGCCCGTGTCGACGAGTTGCTCGGCCGTGTCGACGCGCACGACCCCCGCACGCCGGTAGAGCGCCTGGGCGGCATCGACCGGGCCCTGCCGGTTCGCCTTCACGGCGACGATCGGGACGCGCTCGGCCACCCGCCGGGCCACCCGCACGAAGCGGCGAGGGTTGCCGAAGTTCTCGGTGTAGAGCAGGACCACCTTGGTGCCCTCGTCGTCCAACCAGTAGTGCAACAGGTCGTTGGCGCTCACGTCGGCCTTGTCGCCGAGCGACACGAACGCCGACACCCCCAGGCCGCGCCGGTACGCCAGCTCCACCAGCGCGGCACCGAGCGGACCCGATTGCACCGACAGCGCGGCGGGACCCGGCCGTGCCGGCAGGGGCGCGAAGGTGGCGACGAGCGGGAAGCCGCCACCCGCCCCGGTGGCCAGGATGCCCATGCTGGCGGGACCGACGAGCCGCATGCCGTGCCGGCGCGCCAGCTCGGCCAGCTCGGGCCCCCGGCCCTCCAACCCGGCCGACACCACGATGGCGCCGCGCACGCCCCGGGTCGCGCACGACAGCAGCACGTCCGCCACGCGGGCGGCGGGGACCGCGATGACCGCCAGGTCGAGGTCGTCGACGATGTCGTCCAGCGCCGGCACGGCCGGCACACCCGCCACCTCGGCGCGGTCGGGATGCACCACGTGCACGCGTCCCGGGTAGCCGCCCATCACGAGGTTGCGCAGCAGCGCGCCGCCGAGCGAGCCCGGGCGATCGGACGCCCCGATCACGACCACCGAACGGGGCTGCAGCAGGCGCGCCACCGAGCGGCGCTCGGGGCGCGGCGCGCGCACCGCGAGCGCCGCAAGGTAAGCCCGCGGGGGCTCGGTGGGGGGCTCGAGCGCGACGACGCC
>JANPGL010000016.1:0-5878 GCA_031423915.1 Actinomycetes bacterium
CGTACGCGCCGCCGCCCCGGGCGCAGGGTGCCACGGCGTGTTCGCGATCTGTCTAATCTGGGCTGGTGAAACCCCCCCAACCTGGCACGGGCCGCCGCGGGCCGCCAACGGCAGATTCGACTGATCGCGAACACGAGACGAACACCGCCGCGCCGAGCGCGAGGACAGCCAACGGACGCGAGAGACTCTCGGCGATGGCGCGAGGGTGGCGACGGGGAGCCGTGCTGGCGATCGTGGCGGCGATGGCGGCCGGGTGCGCGTCGGACCCGGCTGACGTCGGCACCGGGTCCACGAGCAGCGGGGCACGCCGGGCGATCAGCGACGACCTTCGGCTCATCGAGGCGGCCGGCGACGGCAACCTCGACGAGGTGCGGGCCCTCCTGGCCAAAGGGGCCAGCGTCGCCGCGGCCGACGATCGCAACCGCACAGCGCTCGTGGCCGCCGCCTACGAAGCGCACCTCGACGAGGCCCGGGTGCTCGTCGAGGCCGGCGCCGACGTGAACACCAAGGACGACACGGAACAGAGCGCGTACCTCATCGCCACCTCCGAGATCGGCGAGGCCGACGGGCTGGCGTTGCTCGAGCTCACGCTGGCACACGGCGCCGACCTCACGGCGCTCGACTCGTACCGGGGCACCGGGCTCATCCGGGCGGCCGACCGGGGCTTCGTCGCCATCGTCGACCGGCTGCTGGCCGCCGGCGTCGACGTCGACCACGTCAACCGGCTCGGCTGGACGGCGTTGCTCGAGGCGATCATCCTCGGCCGCGGCGACGCCGCCCACACCGAGGTGGTGCGCCGCCTGGTGGCGGGCGGGGCCGACGTGAACCTGGCCGACGGGCAGGGGACCACCGCGCTCGCCCACGCCCGCCAGCGGGGCTACGACCAGATGGTGTCGATCCTCGTGGCGGCCGGCGCTAGTCCGTGACGAAGCGGTAGACGGCGTCGCCTTCGTCGCCGGCCGGGTCGAGCACGACCCGCACGGTCTGACCGACGTGCACCGACTCGATGTCGTCGGACAGCACGTTGGTCATGAGACGGGGACCTTCGTCGAGCTCCACGTACGCCAGGACGTAAGGACCTTTCTCCTTGTACGGGCCCTGACCTCGACGGATCACCGTGAAGCTGTAGATCGTCCCGCGACCCGAGGCGTCGGGATACGACACCCGGCCCCACGTCCCGCACAGCGGGCACAGCCGCCGCGGGTACCAGAACGACTGACCACAGGCGTCGCAGCGCGGCACGACCCAGCGGCCCGAGCGCAGCGCGTCCCAGAACTCCTGCGTGTCGAGCTCGCGCTTGGGCGGCCTGGTCGGCAGCCCCGTCGAGCGGCGTTCGATCGTCATGCGTCGGCCCTCCCCAGGATCACCGTCGCCGAGGCGTGACGGGTGGCCAACGAGCCACCCGTTCCGTGGGCCACCGCCAGCCGGCAGTTCGGCACCTGCACCGCCGGGTGCGCCTCGCCCCGCAGCTGGCGCACCGCCTCGATCAGCTTGGTCATGCCGCCCCGGTTGGCGGGGTGGTTGTTGCACAGCCCGCCGCCGTCGGTGTTGACCGGCAGCCGGCCGAACGGCGCCACCAGGCCACCGTCGGACACGAAGCGCCCTCCCTCGCCCTTGGCACAGAAGCCGAGGTCCTCGATCGTCTGCAGCACCGTGATGGTGAAGCTGTCGTAGATCGAGGCGTAGTCGATGTCGGCCGGCGTCACGCCTGCCTCGTCGAACGCCTTGGCGCCCGACCACAACGCACCGGTGTGGGTCAGGTCGAGGTATCCCGACGTCGTGTGCTTCACGGCCTCGCCGTGGCCGAGCACCGTGACCGCCGGGCGTGCGAGCGACGTCGCCACCGCCTCCGACGCCAGGATCAGCGCACCGCCGCCGTCGGTGATCACGCAGCAGTCGAGCCGGTGCAGCGGGTCGGCCACCAGCGGCGAGGCCAGCACCTCGTCCACCGTCACGACGTTGCGGAGGAACGCGTGCTCGTTGTGCTGGGCGTGGAGCGACGCCGCCACCTTGACCTCCGCCAGCTGCGCTGGCGTGGTGCCGAACTCGTACATGTGCCGCTGCGCGGCCATGGCGTAGTAGCCGGCGATCTGGGCGCCCCACAGGTTCTCGAACTCGCCCTCGGCGCCGCTCATGCCCGACGAGCCCCCGGGGGCGACGCCGCCGTTGCGCGGCCGGCCCGCCAGCGTGATGAGCGCCACCTGCACCTTGCCGGCGGCGATGGCGGCGGCGGCATGGCCTACGTGCACCTCATACGACGAGCCACCCGTCTCGGTGGAATCGATGTGCCGGAGACGCAACCCGAGGTAGTCGGCCATCGACAGGCCGCCGAAGCCGGGGGCGTCGCCCGCGCAGTAGTAGGCGTCCACGTCGGCCAGCGAGAGGCCGGCGTCGGCCAGTGCCCCCAGCGCCACCTCGGCATGGATCTCGGACAACGTGCGGTCGGGGATGTCCCGCCGCGGGTGCTCGTAGGCGCCGACGACGAATGCCTTCCCCCGAATGCTCACGACCGGCACGGTAGGGGCTTCCGGGGCGACCGGGCCAATGCCCTACCGTGCGCTCATGGACTTCACGCCCGACCCCGACCACCTGGCCATCGCCGAGGCCGTCGACCGCGTGTGCGCCGGCTTCGACGACGCCTACTGGGCGGCCTGCGACACCGACCACCGCTTCCCGTGGGAGTTCTACAAGGTGATGGCCGAGGGCGGCTGGATCGGCATCGCCATCCCCGAGGAGTACGGCGGCGGGGGTCGCGGCATCACCGAAGGCGCCCTCGTGCTCAACCGCGTCGCCGCCTCGGGCGCGGCGCACAACGGGTCGGCCGCGCTTCACCTCACGATGTTCGGCCTCAACCCGGTGGTGAAGTTCGGCAGCGACCGGCTGAAGGAGGCGTTCCTACCGCGGGCGGCGGCCGGCGACCTCCACGTCGCCTTCGGTGTCACCGAGCCCGACGCCGGCACCGACACGAGCCGCATCAGTACGCGCGCCGAGGAGGACGGCCACGGCAACTACGTCGTGCACGGCCGCAAGATCTGGACGACGAAGGCGCTCGAGAGCGAGGTCGTGCTGCTGCTCGTGCGCACCGACCCGGGCGTGAAGAACCGCTTCGACGGACTCACGCTGTTCCTCGCCGACCTCGACCCTCGCTACGTCGACATCCGCCCGATTCCCAAGGTCGGGCGCAACGCGGTGGCCAGCTGCGAGGTGGCCTACGACGGGCTGCCGGTCGAGGGCTGGCGCATGGTCGGCGAGCGGGGCAAGGGCTTCCAGCACATCCTCCACGGGCTGAACCCCGAGCGCATCCTGCTGGCCGGCATGACGTGCGGCATCGGCGAGGCGGCCCTGCGCCGCGCCGTGGCGTACGCCGGCGAGCGTGAGGTGTTCGGTCGGCTCATCGGCGCCAACCAGTCGATCAGCCACCCCCTGGCCAAAGCCCACATGGAGCTGCGCGCCGCGTGGCAGATGATGTCGCTCGCCGCCTGGCGCTACGACAACGGCATGGAGTGCGGCGAGGAGGCCAACACGGCCAAGTACCTCGCCGCCGAGGCCGCCTACTTCGCGGCCGATCAGGCCATCCAGACCCACGGTGGGCTCGGCTACGCCAGTGAGTACCACGTGGAGCGCTACTGGCGCGAGGCCCGCCTGCAACGCCTGGCGCCGGTGAGCCAGGAGATGACGCTGAACTTCATCGCCCAGCAGGTGCTGGGCCTGCCGCGCAGCTACTGACAGGAGCTATGGACATGGAAATCGGCGTCTGCGCCGCGGCGAAGATCGACGACATCGGCTACGCCGTGCTCGCCGAGGAGCTCGGGTACTCGCACTTCTGGGTGGCCGACAGCCAGATGATCTGGTCCGACTGCTCCGCCACGCTGGCGCTCGTGGCCCAGGCGACGAGCCGCATCCAGATCGGCACCGGCGTGGCCGTCGCCGGCACCCGACCCGCGGCGGTGCAGGCCGCCGCCGTGGCCACCATCAACCAGCTGGCGCCGGGCCGCACGTTCTGCGGCATCGGCACCGGCAACACGGCCATGCGGATCATGGGGCACAAGCCGATACCGCTCGCCGAGTTCGACGACTACCTCGTGACGATGCGGGCGCTCATGGACGGCGAGGAAGCGCAGGTTCGTTGGCGCGGTGCCACCGCGCCGACGCGCCACCTCATGCCCGACCGGGGCTTCGTGGCGTTCACACCGCGGGTGCCCCTGTACGTGTCGGCGTTCGGCCCGAAAGCCATGGCGGTGGCGGCCCGCCGTGGCGACGGCGTGGTGCTCGGCATCCCGCCCGACCCCGGTGCGGTGGCCGGTGTGTTCCGCCGCCTGCAGGAGACGAACCCGTCGATCACGCCGGCCACGTTCCACTCGTGCCTGCTGACGACCATGGTGGTGCTCCAGCCGGGCGAGTCCGCGGCGTCGCCCCGCGTGGCCGACGAGGCGGGCTCGATGGCCATCGCCGCGCTCCACTACACGTACGAGCAGCAGCGCCAGTACGGCCGGGCGCCGTCGCCTGCGTTCGCCGACTTCTGGGACGACTACGTCGCCGCGGTCGAGGAGGTGCCCGAGGAGCGCCGGCACCTACGGATCCACGCCGGCCACAACTGCTGGGTGGTGCCCGAAGAGGAACGCTTCGTCACGCCCGAACTGCTGGAGCGTACGTGCATGATCGGCACCGCCGAGCAGCTGGCGACCCAGCTCCTCGCCTTGGAGGAGGCCGGCCTGCGCCAGGTGATGATCTTGCCCTCGCTGCACACGAAGGAGAAGGTCCTGCGCGACGTGGCCGAGCAGGTGTTCCCGCTGCTGCGCTGACTATTGACAAACTTCTCTGTCAATTGACACGATGAGGCCGTGCTCGACCTCGACGTGATCGACGATCCCGCCGCTGCGGTGGCCGCGCTCGACCCGACACGAGCCCGCATCCTGGCGGCGCTCGCCGAGCCCGGTTCGGCCACGTCGGTGGCCGACGCGCTCGGCCTCCCCCGCCAGAGAGTCAACTACCACCTGCGAACGCTCGAGGAGCACGGCCTCGTGCGCCTCGTCGAGGAACGCCCGAAGCGGGGACTCACCGAGCGCGTCGTCGAGGCGACGGCACGTTCCTCCGTCTACCCCCCCGCCGGGCGGGGCCACCGCGCCCCCGACCCGGCACGCGTCGACCGGCTGTCGAGCCGCTACCTCGTCGCCGTCGCCGCCCGCCTGGTGCGCGAGGTCGCTGCGCTGGCCCGACGGGCCGAGGCCGCGGGCAAGCCGTTGGCGACGCTGACCGTCGACACCGAGATCCGCTTCCGGTCAGCCGCCGAGCGCGCCGCCTTCACGGCCGAGTTGGCCGAGGGCGTCGCCGCGCTGGCCGCCCGCTACCACGACGAGCACGCCCCGAACGGCCGCTGGCACCGCCTGGTGGTCGCCGCTCATCCCACGCCGGCGCCGCCGGCCCATCGAGAGGAGTCCCCCTCATGACCGACCAGACCGACGACCGACGCATCGAGCTCGAGGTAGAGGTGGTGGGCACGCCCGAGGAGGTGTGGCAGGCCATCGCCACCGGGCCCGGCATCTCGTCGTGGTACGTGCCCCACACGCTCGAGGAGCGTGAGGGCGGTGCGGCGCTGGCGTCGTTCGGCGACGGCCCGGAGATGCAGATCCCCGGCGTGGTGCGGGTGTGGGACCCGCCGCGACGCATCGTGTTCACGGGCGTCGAGCGCGGCGTGGGCCTGGCGTTCGAGTGGCTCGTCGAGGCGCACGACGGTGGAAGCTGCGTGGTGCGCCTCGTGAACTCGGGCTTCGGCACGGGCGAGGAGTGGGACGTCCAGTACGACATGATGGGCGAGGGCTGGAAGCTGTTCCTGCGCAACCTGCAGCTGCACCGGGCGCACTTCCCCGGTCGCGCCGCC
>JANPGL010000017.1:0-3526 GCA_031423915.1 Actinomycetes bacterium
GCCGACGGCCAACACGACCATGTTCGGCACCGTCTGCCCGGGGCCGAAGTTCACCGACGACGAACCGGGCCACGGTTCGTCGGCCGGGTGGAGGGCGAGCCAGCCGCCGAGCGTGGGCTCGGTGGCCGTCAGGTTCACCACGACCGCCGACACGCCCGACGCCGGCACGCCACCGACGCCGGTGGCCGCGAAGGTCAACGTCTCGCCGCCGGCCAGCGGGCGCGGGGCGCCGATGGTCCCGGTCCCGGTGCGCGTGTCGAGGATCCGAGCGGGCGACAGCGGGTGGAACTCCCCGCCGAGCGGGCCTGCGCCGGGCGGCGGAGGCGGCACGGTAGCGGTGCCGGTGAGGGTGATGCGCTGGCCGACGGCGGGCGACGCCCACGCGCTGAAGGGGTCCTTCACGACGAGGTACGCCGTGGCCGGCCCGAAACGTGTCGGCCGGAACGTGACGCCGACGGAGCACGACGCGCCGGACGCCAGGTTGACGGTGGAGCACCCGTCATCGAGGAGGACGAACTGGCCGGCGTCCGCGCCCGCGAGCGTCACCGACGACACGAGCATGGGCTCAGGGGAGGTGTTGGTGACCGTCGCCCGCTGCAGCAGGGCCGAATCCCCCACGATCGTCTGCGGGAAGCCGAGGGCGGCGGGTGTCAGGCGGTGGCCGTACGTCGGCACGGTGGCGCGCCACGAGAGCATGCCGAACAGCGCCGGGGCGCCGGCGGCTTCGCAGTGCTGCTCGAACCGGGCGGCGAACGCCACCAGCTTGCCGGCGCCGTCGTAGTCGGCCTGGTCGACGCGGAAGCGACCGATCGAGGTGGTGCAGCCGCGGCTCTCGCCGAAGACCGTCAGACCCGGCTCGCCCGCCTGCCGGGTCGAGGCGGGTGTCGCTGCCTCGTACGAGCCGACGGTCAGCGGCACCGCATCGTCGGGCGAGCGGAACGAGACCTGCCAACCCGCCGTCGTGAACATCGGGAACGAGCCGGTGCCCGGGTCGACGGTGGTCACCGCCTCGTCGTCGTAGCCGGCCTGGCCGACGTAGTCGCCGGTCTCGCTCATCATGACGAGACGGCTCACCGGGGCGAGCACCGCCTCAGCACGGCCGGTCGCCACCGGAGCAGCCGACGCCAGCAGCGCCGCCACCATCACCGTCATGATCCGATCGCGTCGCACGCCGTCTCCTCCCGCCGCGGCGTCGGCCGCCCGCCGTACCGTGGCGGCGACCGCCTCGGGCGACCCCGACCGGAGGCGACCCGACCCCCGACCCCACACCCCGACGGGGCACAGGTCGCCGAGGAGCGGGCACCCGGCCACCGACCGTGCGAACGTCCCTCAGGCGACGGGGTCGTCGACCACCGAGAACCGCACGGCCCGGCTCGCCGGGTCGGCGGCATCGAGACGGACCCGTACGAGCTCGCCCGGCTCGGCGCCGGGCCGCTTCAGCTTGGTGCGCACGGCCGGTGTCACGAGCTGGATGCGAGCCACGCCGTCACGGTCGACGTCGGTGACCGTGGCGTCGAACACCTCGCCCACTCGGTCGCGCAGCGTCACGGCCTCCACCAGGTCGACCGACTCCCGGTCCACCTGCGCCTGCACCGAACCGGCTGTCGCCATCACGGGCGTCAGGGCGGCGAAGGTGACAGGTTCGTCGCCCGTCGGCGCCCGCCCGTGGTTCAGGTGCAGGGCGCACACGAGGTCGAGCACGTAGCGGTCGGCGAGGCGACGCAGCGGTGCCGTGGCGTGCGCGTACGGCGCCGCGATGGCCGAGTGCCACGGCGGGACGGCCGGGTCGTAGGCGGCGTAGCTGGCGCCGCCTCCGGCGCGGCGGGCCGCCAACCAGAACGCGGTGTGGCGGGGATCGTCGGCGTCCGTGCGCAACTGGCGCAGCGTGGCACCTTCGGGCCAGTCGACGCCCAGCACCTGTGCCGTGCGGCGAAGCATGCGCACCGCCCGCTCGTCGGGATCGGCCATCACCCGGAAGAGGCCGGCACGAGCCGCCAACATGGCGTGCGCCACGGCCAGGTTGGCCGCCAGCGACAGCTCCGCGTTCTGGTCCTCGCTGGCCAGGCGCGGCCGCAGGTGCAGCGTCAGACCGCCCGGCGCGGCCGGGTCGCGCACCACCTCCTGGTCGGGGAACTCGACGCGGCTCGCGCCGCGGGCGTCCTCGGCGGCGGTGATGCGGCGGGCCAGCTCGACGAGGAGCGGGGACACGTCGCTGGGGCGCACGGTCTCGTAGGCGAGCTGGGTGCGGCTGCGGACGAGGGCGTGTTCGGCGGACCGCAGCGTGGCACCGCCGTCGGGCGCCACGGCCACGGTCAGCAACACGCACGGCCGGTCGCAGCCGGGCAGGAGGCTGGCCGCGCCCTGCGACAGGACGGTGGGGTACTGCGGCACCTTCGAGGTGGGCAGGTAGATCGTGGCGCCGCGTCGCCACGCCTCGGCCTCGATCACCCCACCGCGGTCGACGAAGAAGCCGACATCGGCGATGGCGTAGTGGAGCACGACGTCGTCGCCGTCGCTCGACAGGGCGAAGGCCTGATCGAGATCGGTGGCACCTTCGGGATCGAGCGTCACCATCTCGAGGTCGCGGGCGTCACGTCGACCGCCGTCGGGCACCAACGGGCGGCGAGCCACGTCGGCGGCGGCGCGCTCCACCTCGGGTGGGAACGCCGAAGGCAGCCGGTGCTGGCGGACGATGGCGGCGAACCCGTCAGCCAGCTCCGCGTCGAGGTCGCCAGGTGCGCGCACGGCCGTCGGGTCTAGCAGGCGCGCCCACCGGACGGCGGCACCAGGAACCGTCGGACCGAGCGGGACGTGTGATCCGGGGCCCTTGTGCCCTCGCTGCACACGACGCCCGGGCCCACCATGGACGCGACGGACGGTGGATCGTGAGAGGAGCGATCGATGCAAGCAGCAATGGTGACGACGTGGACCGGCGCGCTCGTCGGCCGGGAGATGAAGGCCCTCGAGTACGGGGCCGAAGCGATCGAGCTCTGGGGCAAGCAGGCGGCAGCTGGGCGTTGCACGCCGCCCGAGTTCTTCTTCGCCGATGCCGGCGGCGGCATGTTCATGGTCAGGGGTGACCTGGCCGAGCTGCGCGCCATCCGGGACGAGGAGGCGACGCTGCGCCTGATCGCGCGCGGCCTGGTGGTCCTCGACAACTACCACATCGAGTTCTACGACACGGGCGACGCCGCCGATGCCTTCATGGGCCGCTACGCCACGGCGGTCGTCGAGCTCACCTGACCGCGACCGGCGGTGCGATCACGATCGCCTCCACCCGGGCCGGCACGTGCTTGTGCCACGGCGTGCCGGCCACCCAGTCGCGATCCTCCGATGCGGTCAGCTCGTTGGGCGCGGTCCCGGTGCGGCCCGTGGCGTCCTCGTCGAGGCCCATGCCGTTGGGCAGGCTCACGTGGCCGCGGTGCATCGCGTCGGTGACCTCCACGGTCACCTCGGCCGAGCCGCGCCGCGTCACGACGCGGGCGACGCCGCCGTCGGCCACGCCGGCGACGGCCGCGTCGTCGGG
>JANPGL010000018.1:0-9862 GCA_031423915.1 Actinomycetes bacterium
GCGCCAGCGACCCGGGCGCAGATGGGGTCCGGGGGCGCAGCCTCCGAGCCAGCTCGGCTGAGCGCAGCGAAGCCGGCGACCGTGGGAGCGCCAGCGACCCGGGCGCAGATGGGGTCCGGGGGCGCAGCCCCCGAGCCCGCTCGGCTGAGGCTGGCGGCCGCGCACCGTCAGCGCTTGGGCAGGACGACTGCGGCGATCATCCGATCGAGCAGCGTCGGCTCGACCCCGGCTATCGAGATGATGACGGTGTTGCCCTCGACGGGGATCAGCACCTGGGTCGATTCGGCCGTGCCCGCCGCCAGCTTCAGGCGGATGCGCACCCGCAGTGCCGGGCGGCCGTCGACCGTGAGGTCGATCTGATCGACCAGCTCGCCGCCGAGGGCGGCCACCTGCTGGGGGTACACGGCCTTCAGGGCGCTGATGGGAAGCACCCCCGGCGTGACGATGGCACTCAGCGTCGGCGCGCCGCCGTCGGTGCCAGGCGGACCGACGGCGAGGACCTTCATGTACTGGCCGGCTTGGGCCACCGCGTCCTGGAGCTGCTTGCGTGTCTCGGGCGGGAAGTTGGCGCCTCCCTGCCTGGCCAGGTCTTCGAGCGTCCGGTCGTCGAGTGGCACGTTCGTCCAGGTCGACGGCACGGCCACGCTGACGATGCCGTCCGGATCAGCGGCCCGCAGGAACCCCGAAGGAACCGGCGCGGCGATCGGCACGGTGCTCGACGTGGCCGTGGAGCGGGGCACGGTGGTCACGGCCGTGATCTGGTCGCCGCCGGCGAGCGTGACGTCCGAGGAATCGACGGTCGTGGTGGTCCTGGGTGCAGGCGCCGCAGGAGCCGCGGTCGACGCTGCGGCTCGGCCGGCCGGGCGGGTGGCCTCGAGCGTCGCGCCGGTGGTGCGGGTCCCCCCGCAGGCGGCGAGGCCCACGACCAGACCACCGACGGCCAGACCCCCGACGACCAGCGACCACGCCGAACGTCGCATCAGGTCACAACCCGGCGAACGTCTCGTCCATGAGATCGGCGAGTTCCTGCTCGTGGATCTTGGACGAACCGGTCGCCGGGCTGCCCGACTCGACACGGGCCGCGCAGTGCACGACGTAACCCTCCGCCGCCAGCGAGGTGTAGGCCTTGTGGAACACGAAGTGCCAGGCGCCCATGTTCTGCGGCTCTTCCTGGAGCCAGGTGACCTCCCGGGCGTTCGGGTAGCGCTCGAGGATGCCCCGGAGCTGGTCGCTGGGGAAGGGGAAGAGCTGCTCGATGCGAACGATGGCGGCCGCCACGGCCCGCTTGTCCCGCTCGGCCAGCGCGTCGTAGGCCACCTTGCCCGAGCAGAACACGATGCGCCGCACGGCGGAGGCGTCGGCCACGGCCGGGTCGTCGAGCACCTCGGCGAACGAGCCGCCGGTCAGGTCGGCCACGGGCGACCGGTACTCCGGGCGGCGCAGGCCGCTCTTGGGCGTGAACATCACGAGCGGCTTGCGCACCGAGCGACGCATCTGGCGACGCAACACGTGGAAGTACTGGGCCGCCGTGGTGGCGTTGACGACCTGGATGTTGTCCTCGGCGCACAGTGTGAGGAAGCGCTCGATCCGGGCGGACGAGTGCTCGGGGCCCTGACCTTCGTAGCCGTGAGGAAGCAGCAGCACGAGGCCGCTCGTCTGGCCCCACTTGTCCTCGGCGGCCACCAGGTACTGGTCGATGATGATCTGGGCGCCGTTCATGAAGTCGCCGAACTGCGCCTCCCAGATGGTGAGAGCGTCGGCGTTCGTGACCGAGTAGCCGTACTCGAACCCGAGCGCGGCGTACTCGCTGAGGAGCGAGTCGTAGATGAGGAAGCGGCCGGGGTGCTCGACGCCCGCCACGCTTCCGACCGACTGGAGCGGCGTCCACACCGACCCGTTGTCGTAGTCGGTGAGCGAGGCGTGCCGCTGGGAGAACGTGCCGCGTCGACAGTCCTCGCCGGCGAAGCGGATGTCAGTGCCCTCGAGCACCATCGAGCCGAGCGCCAGGGCCTCGGCGGTCGCCCAGTCGACCTCGCCGCCTTCGCGGTACAGCTTGGCGCGGGTCTCGAACTGGCGGGCCAACTTGGGGTGCACCGTGAAGTCGGCCGGGTAGTCGGTGAGGTGTTCGGTGATGAGGTCGAGCGTGCCCCGCTCGACGCCGGTGCCGACGTGCGGCAGCACGCCCAGGGGCTTGGGCGGCCGGGCGGCCTTCACCAGGCTGGGCGCGTGGCTGCGCGTCTCGTCGAGCGCCACCTGGAGGCGCTGCTGGAAGTCGGCCAGCGAGGCTTCGGCCTCGTCCATCGTGAGCAGGTTGCGCCGCACCAGCGACTCGACGAACAGCTTGCGCACCGTGCGCCGCTGGTCGATCGCCTTGTACATCAGTGGCTGGGTGTAGCTGGGGTCGTCGCCCTCGTTGTGACCGTGGCGGCGGTAGCACACCATGTCGATGACGACGTCCTTGTTGAACTGGCGGCGGTAGGCGTACGCCATCCGGGCCACCCGCACGCACGCCTCGGGGTCGTCGCCGTTCACGTGGAAGATGGGCGCCTGGATCATCTTGGCGACGTCCGAGCAGTACAGCGACGAGCGGCTGTACTCGGGCGACGTGGTGAAGCCGATCTGGTTGTTGAGGATGAGGTGGATCGTGCCCCCCACCCGGTAGCCGGTGAGGTCGCTCATGGCCAGGCACTCGGCCACCACACCCTGACCGGCGAACGCGGCATCGCCGTGGATCAGGACCGGCAGCACGCTGTAGGTGCCCGGCTTGTCGATCAGATCCTGGCGGGCGCGCACCATGCCGAGCACGATCGGGTCCACGGTCTCGAGGTGCGACGGGTTGGCGGCCAGCTCGACGCGGATGTCGGCCCCCGACGTGCTCTCGTACTTGCCGGTGGCGCCGAGGTGGTACTTCACGTCGCCGGAGCCCTGCACCGTATCGGCGGCTACGTGGCCCTCGAACTCGCCGAAGATCTGCTCGTAGCTCTTGCCCACGATGTTGGCCAGCACGTTGAGACGGCCCCGGTGGGCCATGCCGAGCACGGCGCCGTCGAGCCCCTCGTCGGCGGCGGCCGACAGCACCGCATCGAGGATGGCGATGCCCGACTCGGCGCCCTCGAGACCGAAGCGCTTGGTGCCCACGTACTTGGTGGCCAGGAACTTCTCGAACGCCTCGGCGGCGTTGAGCCGGCCGAGGACGTGCTTGAGCTCGTGGGTCGAGAGCTGGAAGTCGACGCCCTCGACCTGGCTCTGGATCCAGCGCTGCTCCTCGGTGTCCTGGATGTGCATGTACTCGATGCCGATGGTGCGGCAGTAGGCGTCGCGCAGCACGTGGAGCAGGTCGCCGAGCGGCATGCGGTCCTGGCCGGCCACGGCGCCAGTCAGGAACTCGCGCTCGAGGTCCCAGATGGTGAGCCCGTAGGTGGCTGGGTCGAGCTCGTCGTGCATCTTCGGCTCCTGCCAGCGCAGGGGGTCGAGATCGGCGATCAGGTGTCCGCGAGCGCGGTGGACGCGCACGAGCGTGGCCACCTGCATCTGCTTGCCGAGCATGGCCTCTTCGCGGTTGATCGGCGAGGTGTCCTGGCGCCACTTCACCTCCTCGTACGGCACGTCGAGGCTGCGGAAGACGTCGTGGTAGAAGCCGTGCTCGCCGAGCAGCAGCTCGTGGACACGCTTGAGGAACATCCCCGACTCGGCGCCCTGGATGATGCGGTGGTCGTAGGTCGACGTGATCGTCACGACCTTGGACACGCCCAGCTCGGCCAGCGCCCGCTCGTCGGCGCCCTGGAACTCGGGCGGCCAGTCGATGGAGCCGACGCCCATGATGAGGCCCTGCCCCGGCATGAGCCGCGGCACCGACTGCACCGTGCCGATGGTCCCAGGGTTGGTGAGGGACATGGTGGGGCCCTGGAAGTCGGCCACCGTGAGCTTGTTCTGCCGGACCTTGCGGATGATCTCCTCGTAGGCCGCCACGAAGCCGGCGAAGTCGAGCGTGTCGGCCTCGCGCAGGACGGGCGTGAACAACGTGCGGCTGCCGTCGGCCTTGGCCACGTCGACCGCCAGCGCCATCGACACGTGGGGGTGGCGCACGATGCGGGGCTTGCCGTCGGTCCCCTCGACGTAGCTGTTGTTCATGCCGGGCACCGCGTCGGCGATGGCCCGCACGGCCGCGTAGCCGATGAGGTGGGTGAAGCTGACCTTGCCCTTGCCGGCTCGGGCCAGGTAGCCGTTGATCACCTTGCGGTTGACCTCGAGCAGCTTGGCGGGCACGTTGCGGAAGCTGGTCGCCGTGGGCACCGTGAGGCTGCGCTCCATGTTGGCGACGATGGCGGCGCCGGCGCCGCGGATCGGGTCACCGAGCTCGACGGGCGGCGCGGCTGCGGGCGCCGACACGACGACCGGAGGAGGCGCCGGGGCCGCCACGGGTGAGGCCGCAGGGTCGGGGGCGGGAAGCGGCGCCACCGGCGTGGGCGCCACCTCGTCGTCGGCGGGTGCCTCGGCAACGCCGCCGGCCGGCCGACGGTAGTCGGCGAAGAACTCACGCCAGGCGGGGCTCACCGACTGGGGACTCGAGCGGTACTGCTCGAACATCTCCTCGACCAACCACGTGTTCGGACCAAACGCCGGAGTGTCAGCTGCCACGGCGGACGATCCTATTCGGGTGACCCGGCTGATCCTCACCCCGGTGCGCCACGACGACGCGACCGTCGCGGTGATGTCACCATGGTGGCGACCACGATGCCCTGTTTTCGAAAGTGATTGCTATGCTAAAGGCCATGAGCGCCAACCGAAACCCCCGGGCCGCCCGCCGCCTCGCGGTCGCCGCCGCGGTCGCCTTCCCGATGCTCGCCGCCTGCGGTGGCGGCGGCGCGTCCACGAACACCAACTCGGCCGACCCCATCCCGGCCAGCCCGGCCGTGAGCATCACGGGAACCGACAACAAGTTCGACGCCAAGACGTACTCGGCCAAGGCCGGGGCGGTCGGCTTCGCGTACTACAACAAGGGCAACGTCACGCACAGCCTCGTGATCAAGGCCGCCGACGGCACCCGCTTCGGCAAGCGCCTCTTCCTGACGCCGGGCAAGCAAGCGGGACTGACCGTCGACCTCGCCGCCGGCACGTACGAGTTGTACTGCGACGTGCCCGGCCACAAGGACGCCGGCATGGACGCCACCCTCACCGTCGGCTGACCCGGAACGCGAAAGGGGCCGCCAGTCCGATCGGCTGGCGGCCCCTCGTCGCGTCGAGGCTCAGCTGTTCTGGAGGATGACTTCCCACAGGAACAGGAAGACGGCCCACAAGCCGAACGAGGCGATGAGCAGGTTCCGCACGCCCTTGCCGTCGTAGAGCACGTTGAGGCCCTTGTTCGCCTCGCCCTTCCACGGGAGCAGCTGGAGCGCGTTGACCTCGAGCACCGCGACGATGACGAGCGCGAGGATCCAGTAGACCGCCACGTTCTTCAGCTTGCCGCCGGTTCCCAGGTAGGAGTCCGCGAAGTGCGACGTGAAGCTCATGAACCAGATCATCGAGACCGAGAAGATCGTGTTCTGGCGGGAGGCCATGAACGCCTTGCGGCCGGCGGCCGCGGCGCCCGGGTCGGCGGCGTTGCCGGCGAGCACGTTGGCGGCGTTGGCCAGGACGATCTTCTGGTTGCGCCAGATGACGCCCCACACGTTCAACAACATGATCGTTCCGAGCAGCATGCCCGTCAGGATCGAGGTGTTGTGGCCCTGGGCGCTGGCCGAGAAGTACTGCTTCGTGAGGCCCACGATGATGATGCCCGTGAGGAAGGTCGCCACGGCCGCCCATCGGAACCACCACAGCGCCTTGCGGGCGAGGACGTTGATGGCGATGTTGCGCGCCTTGGGCCCGTCGCCGTCGTTGCCGTACGCCGCGAACGAGGGCACCTGGACGTAGTTGAAGTAGTACAGCAGGCCGATCCACATCACGCCCGCGACGATGTGGAGCCAGCGGAAGCCGAAGGCGAAGCCGCCGCGGCTGAAGAACGATGCGGCAATGGTCACTGCGTTGTACCCCCAGGGTTATCGATGGTGTTCGGTGGTGTAATTCGGGACCGTAGCACCCGGACCAGGGCCGACCGTCACTTCCCGCGCCGCAACCGGAACGTCGCTACCTCGAAGGGCGCCAGTGCCACCGGCACGGCCCCGTCGACCACCGCGAGCACCTCGCCCGCGCCTTCGAGTGCGTCGCTGCGCCATGCGTTCGTCACGCCGCCGGCGAGGCGGAGCGTGCCCCACGCCCGGCCGCCGCGTGACTCCCACACCCGGACCACCACGTCGCCCGAGCCGTCGGCCGCGTGCTTCACCGCGCTGGCCAAGACGCCCGGCGCGTCGACCACCACCACGGGCTGGAGCGGCGCCGTCGCCGCGCCCCGAACCGGGTGGGCGATGCGGTGGGCCTCGTCCTCCAAGCCCGCGGCGAACGCCTCTCCGACATGGGCCCACACGGCGTACTCGACACGGTGGCGGCCGCGATCGGCCGTCGGGTCGGGGAAGCTCGGCGCCCGCACGATCGTCATGCGCAGCGCGTCGCCGCGCACGTCGTGGCCGTGCGGGCCATCGGCCAGGAGCGCCACGCCGAACCCGTGCTCGGCGGCGTGCACGTACCGGTGCGCGCACACCTCGAACCGGGCGGCGTCCCACGACGTGTTGGCGTGGCGGGGCCGGCGCACGTGGCCGAACTGGGTGCCGCAGGTGGCCTCGGCCGCTCGCACGTCGACGGGCCACACGAGCTGCAGGCGACGGCCGTCCTCGTGCCAGTCGACCTCGACCGCACCGTCGACGCGGGCGGAGCCCGCCGACACCGTCAGCGTCTGGACGACCCTCGACGCGCCGACGACGCGCTCGACGCGCAGCGTGGCCCGCAGGGGCGACGCATCCACGACCGCCACCGACACCGCCGCCGTCAGCTCCTCGCCGTCGGTGGCGGCGTCGGCCAGGTCGACGTCCCACGCGTCCCACATGCCCGGCCGATCCCGCAGGACCCGCAGCACGTTCGCTCGACGTCCAGGGGGTACGACGTCGCGCTCCGACGGCAGGAGCACGAGCGACACCACGTGGCCGGCCTCGTCCCACGCCAACCGCACGAGACCGTTGTCGAACGATCGACCGTCGACGCGCACGGGGGCGACGCGGTCGGGCCGGGGCGACGGTGCGCCGCCACCGAACGCCGGCAGCTCCACCCACACCGGCCCGCCGCCGGCGTCGACCACGCCGCACACCGGCACCGGTGCCGGGTTGAGCAGCACCGGACCGCCCGGCGCGCCGACCAGTTCGCACACGCGGCCCTCGGCGGCGGCGGCCACGGCGGCGAACGCCTCGACGGCCTCGCGGTGGACCCAGGCGATCGACGAGCCGGGGAGGATGTCGTGGAACTGCTGGACCAGCACCGCCTGCCACAGCTCGTCGAGCTCGTCGACCAGCGGCCGGCCCCGGGCCACCGACCACAGCTCGAGCTCGTGCAGCAGTCGCTCGCACGCCCGGTTGCCCTGCTTCGTGGCCACCTGCGACGAGGCCGTGCCCCGGTGCAGCTCGAAGTACAGCTCCCCCACCCATGTCGCCAACCGATCGCCGTCGGCCTGTTCGACGTCGGCGAAGAACCCCGCCACCGTCCCCAGCGCAACGCGCGGCACCGGCTCCCAGTCGGCCACCAACCGGGAACGGCGGATCATCTCGTCGGTCGCCCCTCCCCCGCCGTCGCCGTGACCGAAGCAGGCCAGCGACGACGCGCTGACGGCGTGGTCGGTGAACGTGCGCACGGCATGGGCCAGCTCGTGCGGTTCCAGCGTCGAGTTGTACGTCTCGACCGGGCTCATGTGGGCCAACACGCGGGAGCCGTCGATGCCCTCCCACCAGAAGGTGTGGTGCGGCACCCGGTTGGTGTCGTTCCAGCTGAGCTTCTGGGTGAAGAACCACGAGCAGCCGCCGTGCCGGACGAGCTGGGGGAACGAGCCCGGGTAGCCGAAGTCGTCGGGCAGGAACGCACCCGGGCACCGGCGGCCGAACCAGCGCTCGAACGCCCGCTGGCCGTGGAGGAACTGGCGCAGCAGGCTCTCGCCCGCGGGCAGGTTCAGGTCGGTCTCCACCCACATCCCGCCCGCGGGCTCCCACCGGCCCGCGGCCACCTGCGCCTTCACCCGCTCGAACAGCTCGGGCGCGTCCTCGGCGACCCAGGCGTAGTGCTGCGCCTGGCTCACGACGACGCGATGGTCGGGGTGCCGGTCGAGCAGGTCGAGGGCGTTGGCGAACGTGCGCACCGCCTTGCGGCGCGTCTCGCTGACGGGCCACAGCCACGCCGTGTCGAGGTGGGCGTGCCCGGTGGCCACGATGCGGTGGGCGCCCGGTGCGGCCGGCCGGGCCAGCAGCGGCGCCAGCGCGGCGCGGGCTGCCGGGGCCGAGCCGACCGGGTCGTCGGGGCGCACGGCGAGCACCGCCGCGTCGAGCGCGGACAGCGCCTGGGAGCGCATCGGGTGGTCGGCGCCGAGCGTGCCGACGAGGTCGACCACGGTGCCCAGCTCGAGCACCAACTCGTCGACCTCGGGGCGGTGCTCCGCGAGCTCGGCGGTGACCAGGCGGTAGCGCGGCTCGACCGCTGCCGTGCGCTGATCGCCCACGGTCGTGGGTCGGAAGCCGTGCTCGAACACCCACGGGTAGGCGACGGCCTCGACCCACAGCTCCACCCGGTCACCTGGGCCGAGGTCGTCGAGGTGCACGAGCCGGCGATCCGGCTGGACCGCGTGGAGCACGCGGCCGTCGCGCCACACGAGGCCCTCGGCCTGGAAGCCGGGCTGCGCCGCGTTGAACCCGAGGTCGATGTGGGCGACGACCGAGCCCGACACCCAGCCGGTGGGCACGGTGCCGCGCAGCCGGAACCAACGCGTGTTCCACGCCCGGCCCCACGGCGAGCCGACGACGAACGGGCTTCGCGGCTCGGCCTGTGCGGCGACGAACCCGATGGCATCCGGCCGCTCGGCGGTGGCCTCGACGTCGAACGGGACGCCCGGTCCGAGCACCGACGGGCGGACCAGCTCATCGAGGACGCGGCGGACCCGGGCGAGCGTGTTGGGCGGCTGGTGCATCGCCAGGCACCTTAGGGGCGCGCCCCCAGCTGGCGCCCCCGAGCCTCGGCCGCGCCGGGGCCACCCCGGGCGAGCGGGTGGAACCCCCGGGCCCGCCGGCCGGTCGGGTAGGGTCCATGGCTCCCATGGCTGCGCAATTCATCTACACCTGTTACAAGCTCGGACGCTTCTACCCGCCCGAGAAGACCGTGCTGGAGAACATCAGCCTGAGCTTCTACCCGGGCGCCAAGATCGGCGTCATCGGCTCGAACGGCTCCGGCAAGTCGAGCCTGCTCAAGATCATGGCCGGCCTCGACGACGGCTACTCCGGCGAGGCCCGCCTCACCTCCGGTTTCACGGTCGGCTACCTGGCTCAGGAGCCCCAGCTGGATGCGGCCAAGGACGTGAAGGGCAACGTCATGGACGGCGTGCACGAGGTGCAGTCGATCCTCGACCGCTACAACGAGGTCATGGCGATGTGGGGCGACCCCGACGCCGACTACGACAAGATCGGCGTGCTCCAGGCCGAGCTGGAAGACAAGATCTCCGCCACCGACGCCTGGAACCTGGAGCGCAACGTCGAGATCGCCATGGACGCGCTGCGCTGCCCGCCCGACGAGGCCGACGTCACCACGCTGTCGGGCGGCGAGCGACGCCGTGTCGCCCTGTGCCGCCTGCTGCTCAGCCGCCCAGACCTGCTGCTGCTCGACGAGCCGACAAACCATCTCGACGCCGAATCGGTCGACTGGCTGGAGCGGTTCTTGAAGGACTACGCCGGCACCGTCGTGG
>JANPGL010000019.1:0-10064 GCA_031423915.1 Actinomycetes bacterium
GCGGGCACCGGTGCGCCGCCCGCAACGGTGCGCGTGTCGAGGAGGCGAGACGGGACGAGGGGCGTGAACCCCGCGCCCGAGGCGCCGAACCAACCGCTCACGTCGACCACGACATGGGCCGGCACCGACGACGTCACGCAGACCGAGCCGGCCGGGCCGAGGCCCACGACCGCCAGGTTGGCCACATCGAGGCCGGCGCGGAAGTTGATGGTCGAGGTCGAGGCGGCGACGCCACAGGGGGCCACCGAGAGGAAGCCCTCACCGACCGCGCCGGTGACGGTCAGGTTGAGTGCGGCGGCGAGCACCCCTGTCGAGGGCACGCCGGCGCGTCCCGCCACCGGCACCTCGAGCGGGGTGGAGGGCGCAAGGGGCGCACCGCGGTCGCGCGTGTCCACGAGTCGCGCCTGATCCACGGGTTGCAGCCCGGCTGTCGGGCCCGACGCGACGGCGACGGTGGCCGACGCGGCAGCTACGGCGACCAACGGCTGTGGCCGGCCGAGCGAGGCTGCGAGCGCCGGGGTGGGCATCGCCACGGCCACGACCACGGCGACGTTGCCGACCAGCCACGACACCCTCGCAGCCGCCCTCCGACTGCGATGGCCCACCTGCATGCGGTACCAGATCGGACGATCGCGCCCGATCTTGAGCGCTCCGGAGGCGCGATCGAAACGTTCGCCGGTTCGGCGCGAAGCGGCCATGGTCCCGCAACGTTCCCGCCACATGAGGGTGGTTACCGTTGCGCTCATGATCGAGGCCGGTCTCCTGCTCGTTTTCCTCGGCGTCCTGGAGACGGTCCGACGCCGCCGGCCACCCGCGGCCGACGCCCGACGCCCCTGATCGGGACGCCCGCCCGATCGCACCGGGAACCTCCCGCCCGCCCCGCCGGGTACGGTTCGCACCGTTGCAGCATCGGTGCTCGATGGGGGGAAGGCGACCATGGCGATCAGCCGTGACGACATCGACGGGTTCATCTCGCTCGAGCGCGGCGAGGTCGACCGCCGCATCTTCAGCGACGACGAGATCTTCGAGCTCGAGATGGAACAGATCTTCGGCCGGGCGTGGCTGTTCCTGTGCCACGAGAGCCAGATCCCGGATCCGGGCGACTTCTTCCAGTCGGTGATGGGTCGCGACAACGTGCTCGTGGTCCGCCAGCACGACGGCGGGGTGCGGGCGATGCTCAACACCTGTCCTCACCGCGGCAACGCGGTGTGCCGGGCCGAAGAAGGCAACGCCCGGAGCTTCCTGTGCACGTACCACGGCTGGTCGTTCGGCATCGACGGCACCCTCAAGGGCGTGCCCGGCTTCAAGAACTTCTACGGCGGGGAGCTCGACAAGTCCGAGCACGGTCTCCCGCCGGTCGCCCAAGTGACCAGCTACAAGGGCTTCGTGTTCGGCACGCACGATCCAACCGCCCCACCGCTCGAGGAGTACCTCGGCACGACCGGTCGACTCGGTCTCGACCTGTTGGCGTGCCGGGGAGACATGGAGGTCGTGCCCGGCATCCAGAAGTTCGTCCTCGACTGCAACTGGAAGTTCGCCGTCGACAACCTCTTCGACTGGTATCACCCGCAGCTCACGCACGCGTCGGCCTTCGTCCCCAGCGTGCGCCGCGCGATGTCCGGAAGGGTGGCCGCGCCGAGCGCCGACGCTCCCCTCATCGACATGAGCGGCGTCGAGCAGCAGGACGGCAGCGAGCTGGAACTGGCGACTGCGGCCATCAGCAACACCGCGTTCGACAACGTGGTGGTGATCGGCGAGTACGGCCACGCCATCGGCGGCCCGACGGCCGCGTCACGCGGCAACGAGGAGCTTCCGCCCGGCTGGCGCGCCGCGGCCGGTGTGGCCGACGTACTGGGGCCCGCCGGCAAGGACGTCGCCGGCCATCCGAACATCTTCCCGACGAGCTGGATCACCACGACGATGCAGCTGTCGCTGAGGATCCCCCGCACGCGCTCGATCACCGAGATCTGGTGGTTCTCGTTCGTGCCCCGGGAGCTGCCGCCCGAGTTCCGAAAGCTCGTCGTGCGGATCCAGAACCATGTGTTCGGGCCGGCCGGACTGCTCGAACAGGAAGACGGAGAGAACTGGAACCAGTCGACCCTGCAGACCCGCGGTCTGGCGTCCCGGCGCACGAAGCACCACCTGCTCATGGGGCTCGGTCGCGGGAAGGTCATCAAGGAGCACGGGCTGGCGCGCATCGAGACGCTGACCAACGAGCACGCCCAGCTGTGGACGTACCACGCGTGGGCGCAGTGGATGAAGGGGCTGGACTGGGCCGAGCTCCGCGCGGCGACGACCCCGCCCGACGTGCTCTGACGAAGGGGACGACCGATGGACACGGCGATGCCGAACGACGAACGAGTAGCAGCGATGGTGCGCCAGTTCGAGGTGGAGCGGTTCTACACGCGTGAGGCCGCGCTCCTCGACGACCGCCGCTTCGAGGAGTGGTTGGAGCTCTTCAGCGAAGACACCAACTACTTCATGCCGATCCGCCGCACCCGGCTCGCCAAGGAGCTCGACCGGGAGTTCACCAGACGGGGCGAGATGGCCTTCTTCGACGACGACAAGGCGCTCATGCGGGCCCGAGTGGACAAGCTCCGCACCGGCCGCGCGTGGGCCGAGGACCCCCCGTCGCGCACGCGCCGGATCGTCACCAACGTCGACGTCGTCGACGTCGTCGACGCGGGCACCGAGCTCACGGTGCGATCCAACTTCCTGCTGTACCGGACCCGCCTCGACTCGGAGGAGGACACCTGGATCGGCTCGCGCATCGACACGCTGCGCCCTGGTGGTGAGCCGGGCGTGTTCCGGATCTCGGCCCGGACGATCCTGCTCGAGCAGACCGTGCTGCTGGCGCGAAACCTCAGCAACTTCTTCTGATCCGGTCGGGTCACAGCACGCACGACGCCCCTCGCGGAGCGTCACGAAATCAACGAAGGTAGGAGTGCGGCGACCGGCGCGATGCCAAGCCTGTACCGATCGTCGTCAGGTCGGTGTGGCTCCCAAGGTGGTGGTGATGAGTGTTCCCGACCGGCCGGCCAGGATCTCGCCTGCGTGCCCGAGCGCGCCGATGGCGGCCAGGTGGCCGGTCCGCTCGACGAACCGGCATGCGGCGTCGACCTTCGGACCCATCGAGCCCGACGCGAAGCGACGCGCCCGCATGTCGCGTGCCGTGGTTCTCGAGATCAGCGGCGCGAGCGGATCGGTGACGTCGGTGGATACCGCCTCGACATCGGTGAGGAGGAGCAACGCGTCGGCTCCGATCGCTTCCGCGATGAGGGCAGCGGTGAGGTCCTTGTCGATGACCGCCTCGACGCCGACGAGACCGCCGTGTCCGTCGCGCATCACCGGCACGCCGCCGCCGCCTCCACAGACGACAACCGTGCCGGCGCTGAACAGCTGCTCGATGATCGCCATCTCCACGATCGACACCGGGCGCGGCGAGGGAACGACGCGTCGCCACCCCGAACCATCGCGGTCGATCGTCCAGCCCTGCGCGGCGGCGATCGCCTGGGCCTGCTCCGCGCTGTACATCGGCCCGATGAACTTCGTCGGTCGGCTGAACGCCGGATCCTCGGAGGCGACGATCGTCCGCGTCACGAGAGCGACTACCTCCCGCTCCGGAACCACGCGAGACAAGGCCTGCACCAGCCAGTAGCCGATCAGGCCCTGCGTCTCGGCACCGAGTGCGTCGAGCGGGTAGGTGACCGTCAGGGCGCGATCGGCCGACGATTCGAGCGCGAGCAGCCCGACCTGGGGACCGTTGCCGTGGGTGATCAGCACGTCGTGATCGCGCACGAGTGGGGCCAGCGCCGTAACCGCCCGCTCGACGTTCACGACCTGCGGCGCGGCATCCAGCGGCTGGTTCCTGAGGCTGAGCGCGTTCCCGCCCAGCGCGACGACGACGCGCCGGCGGGGACGTTCCATCCCGTTCATCGTGGCGTTCATGGCGGCGTCAACCTCCCAGCGTCGCGACCATCACGGCCTTGATCGTGTGGACCCGGTTCTCGGCCTGGTCGAAGACGATCGACCGGGACGACTCGAACACCTCGTCGGTCACCTCGAACTCCGACAGGCCCGTGCGTTCGAACAGCTGCTCTCCGGTGGCGGTGCCCCGGTCGTGGAGTGCCGGCAGGCAGTGCATGAAGGCGACGGCGGGGTTGCCGGTGGCGGTCATCGTGGCCGTGTTCACCTGGTACGGCAGGAGCAGCGCGATCCGTTCGTCCCACGTCTCGGCGGGTTCGCCCATCGAGACCCACACATCGGTGTAGAGGAAGTCGGCGCCGCGCACGCCCTCGGCCACGACGTCGGTCACCAGGATCCGGGCGCCCGACACGGCGGCGATCGATCGGGCCTGATCGATGAGCGCCGGCTCCGGCCACAACGAGGGGGGCGCTGCGATGCGCACGTCCATGCCGAGCAGGGCTCCCGTGACGAGCAACGAACGGGCGGTGTTGTTCCGCGCATCACCGAGGTAGCAGTACACGATCTCCGTCGGATGCTTCACGCTGTGCTCGCGCATGGTCAGCATGTCGGCCAGCATCTGCGTCGGGTGCCACTCGTCGGTGAGGCCGTTCCACACCGGCACACCGGCGAACTCGGCGAGGGTCTCCACCGTCGCCTGTGCGAATCCCCGGTACTCGATGCCGTCGAACATGCGACCCAGCACCCGGGCGGTGTCCTTGATCGACTCCTTCTTGCCCAGCTGAGAGCCGCTCGGGTCCAGGTAGGTGACGTGGGCACCCTGGTCGTGGGCGGCCACCTCGAACGCGCAGCGGGTGCGGGTGGAGGACTTCTCGAAGATGAGGGCGATGTTCCGACCGACCAGGCGCGGCCGTTCGTACCCGGCGGCTTTCGCCGCCTTCAGCTGTGCCGACAGCTCGATCAGGTGGCGGAGCTCGATGGGGGTGAAGTCGAGCTCATTCAGGAAGCTCCGGCCGTGCAGGTTGACGGGCATGGCTCAGGCCGCATCCCGCTCGATGGGGCAGGTCATGCAGCGCGGCCCGCCGCGACCGCGACCGAGCTCGCTACCGCTGACCGGGATCACCTCGATGCCGTGCGCCCGGAGCATCTTGTTGGTGGTCACGTTGCGGTCCCAACCGACCACCACGCCCGGTGTGACCGCCAGGAAGTTGGTGCCGTCGTCCCACTGCTCCCGCTCGGCGGCCCGGACGTCCTCGTCGGCGGTGAGCACCTTCACCTTGTCGACGTCGAGCGCCTCGGCGATCGCCCGCCAGAGGTCGTCGTTGTGCGTGATCGTGTGCTCACTGCCGCGCCGGTGGAGCGTCCACGACCGGAGGTGCTGGTCGAGGTAGGGGTAGGCGATGAACGTGTTGCGATCGACCATGCTCATCACCGTGTCGAGGTGCATGAACGCGTGCGAGTGCGGCAGTTCGACCGCGATCACACGGTCGGCGCCCTCGTGGCCGAACAGCTCCGCCGCCAGCATCTCGACCGCCATGGCGTTCGTGCGTTCACCCATGCCCACCAGCACCGTGGCGTTGCCGATCACGTGGATGTCGCCACCTTCGAGGGTCGCCGGCTGGTGGTCGCGGTCGTCCCCACCTGCCCACCACCGCCAGGCGCCACCGGCGAAGAGCGGGTGGTGCCGGTAGACCGCCCGGCTGTGCAGGGTCTCTCGCTGGCGCGCCACCATCGCCATGGTGTTCACGCTGACGCCGCCGTAGATCCAGCACGAGTTGTCGCGTTGGAAGAGGTGGTTCGGCAACGGCGAAAGCACCAGGTCGTCGCGTCGCAAGCTGCTCCAGAGCAGGCTGTGCACCTTGCCGGGATGGAGATCGTGCTTGGTGATCCCACCGACCAGGTACTCGGCGAGCGCCGCTCCGTCGGCGTCGTCGGCGAGCTTGCGCAGCGGGCCGACCATCGCCGGGCCGACCATCTCGGGCGTGCACACACGATCGAGCACCTCGTCACGGGCGGCCGGGATCTCGAGGGTCTCCGCCAGCAGCTGGGCAAAGTGATGCACGACCACACCCTGGGATCGCAGCGCGTCGACGAACCGGTCGTGCTCCTCTCGGGCGCGATCGGCCCACAGGATGTCGTCGAACAAGAGCGCCTCGATGTTGTCCGGGGTGAGGCGCGAGAGCTCGAGACCCGGCCGATGGACGATCGCCTGTCTCAGCTGGCCGACCTCCGAGTGGACGCCGAGAGATGTCACGGGATGGTGCTCCTTGCTAGCGGTCGAACCTTGCGGGGCGCTCATGACGTCACCGACGCGGGGACATCGACAAGCGAGTCCTGATCGGCGGCGAGCTCGGCCTCGGTCAGCTCGTGCGGTTCGGCACACTGGCCGGTGCGCTCGCGACGGGCCTTGAGGAAGGCGTACAGCGGGATGCCGAGCAGCAGCAGCAGGACCGCCTGGTACACCGCCTGGTAGCCGGCGGCGAAGGTGACCCACAGCGAGAAGAGCACGCTCGATCCGGCGATCGCCAGATCGCGGCCCAAGGCCCAGCCATCCACCCTGCGCCGTCGGGACACCAGGTAGGCCAGCTGTGCACACGCCGAGAACAGGTACGGGATGGCCACCGTGACCACCGACAGACCGACCAGGTACGTGAACACCTTGAGCCCGGTGTTGCTGCTGTAGGCGAAGCCCATCAGCACCGACGACACCACGGTCGACACCAGGATGCCGAACCACGGGATGCCGCCGCGGAAGGTCTTGGCGAACTGGGGCAGGAACAGACCGTCCTGCGCAGCCGCCCACGGCATCTCGGCGGTCACGAGCGTCCAGCCGTTCAGCGCACCGATCCCCGAGATCACGGCCGTGAGAGCGACCAGCTTGCCGACCCACGCCGCGCTCCCGAACATGGTCTGGAACGCATCGACGAACGGCGCACCGTTGTCGACCAGCGCCTGGTGCGAGACCAGTCCCATCACGGCGGCGGTCACGAGCAGGTAGACGATGGCGCTGGCCGCGGTGCCGAGCACCGAGGCCCGGCCGACGTTGCGCCGGGGGTTCTTCACGCGCCCGGCGGCGATGGAGGCGCACTCGACGCCGATGAACGAGAACAGTGCCACCCCGGCGGCGATGCTGATGCCGCTGTAGAGACTGCCGCCGGTGGCGTTGAACGGGCCGAAGTTCGACGCCTTGACGAAGAACCACCCGACAACGCCGACGACGATCAGGGGCAGGAACTTGAGGGCCACGGTCACGTTCTGGAACCACGCCATCTGGCGCACACCGACCAGGTTGATGGCGGCCGGGATCCACAGACCGGTCATGGCGATGGCGAAGTTCGTCCACGCCGACGGGTTGTCGATGCCGAACAGCGAGTCCACGTACAGCACCCACGACGCCACGATGGCGGCGTTGCCGGCGAACGCGGTGATCCAGTAGCACCAGGCGGTCAGATACCCGGCGAAGTCGCCGAACTCGTGCTTCGAGTAGGCGTACAGCCCGCCGTCGCTGGTCGGGATCCGCTTCGTCAGCTGACCGAACAACGCACCGAGCAGCAACGCACCGACCGAGATCACCCCCAGCACCAGCAGCGACGCCGTTCCGGCCCCGGCCATCACCGCCGGCATCGTGAACACCCCCGTTCCGACGATGCTGCCGATCACCAAAGCGGTGGCCGACGGCAAGCCGAGCGAACGTTCGCGACCGGCGACCACCACGTCACCGCCGCCACTCGAGGCACCGATGGCGATCGCCGCCGTCGGCGGCGGGGAACCCGGCCGAGGCACGTCTCGCGCACCGGGCGATGCTTCAACGGTTCGGGACATGGTTCGGCTCCTGATTCTCGACACCACCGTGTCGTGATACGCCACCAGGGACCGGAGAAGCGCGCCGGCTCGTCTGGCGACGATCCCGGGAAGGCAACAAGGGCTGCCTCACACCTACAAGCTTCCCGCTCGCGATTCCCGGGGGACAGGGGCGAACGGCACGGCACGCGGCGACTCGACGTCCACCGCCCCGGCGAGGGTCACCCAGCGTGCCCGTGCCGGTGGAACGCGACCGAGGGGTACTCGCCGACGGCGTCACGCGTCACTCGCAACTGCACCGCGTCGGACGACGCCCGTTCTACGTCGGCGATCGGGATGGTGACGTCACGGTGACCCCAGAGGTGCCCGTGATCGAGGACGAGGTGCGTGATCTTCGAAGTGGGGTCGACGATGAAGCCATCGACGTGTCCCACCTTGTGTCCGTCGCTGCTGAGCACCTCGCTGGCCCGACGAACTTCGATCGTGCCGTTCGGCACCCGGTCGTACGTCGTGGTCACGAGCGAGGGTCCACCCCGGCCGTAGCCCCAGCCGTAGCCGTACGGGTAGCCGGGCCCACCGGTGCCGAGACCGGCGTACGGGTAGTAGGGCCAAGCGAGAACACGGTTGACTCTCACATCCCACTCGCCCTCGATCTGCGGCCACGTGTCGTGCGAGACGAAGTCGGTCTGCTCGACGATCGGGGCGTCCTCCACCTGCTTCGTAGGCCACGACAGCACGACGTGGTCGGCGTCGTTCGAGGTCACCGCGTCGATCGGGACGAGTCGGGCCTGTTCGTGGTGATGGTGTGGCTGCACGACGAGGTGGGTGACGCGCCACTTCACGGGGTCGACGACGACGTCGGCGATCTCCCCGCACGGGCCATCCGATGCTTCGGCGAGCATTCCTACATTGACTCTCACGGCGATACCTCGGTCGTAGTTCGTTTGATCGGGCGACATGCGCAACGCGCGCGCGAGATCGACCAGGGACCGGAGCCGAACGAGTCCGACGCACGTCGAACCCATCGCGCACCGTACCCACGACCAGCTTGCTCACACATCGTGTCCGGGCCGCCGGACTTGGACGGTCAGGGGTGGCCGCGGGTTTGAACCCACGGCCGTCGGTCACCCTCCGATGCGGAGCAGACCGACGACGTTACTCCGGACCCCGGTAGCGCGATCCCCGACGCACACCGCGGTGTCGGGCCGCATCAGTGCTCGGTACCGCCTGGCGTGTGGATGTCCGGCCGGTGCGGCTGGCACCGGCGACGGGCGCAGCGACGATGTAGGTGGCGTGAGGGGCGAGGCTGTGACGCGCCCGGTCGCGACGAATGCTAGAGATCGTGCGCAACCGCCGGCCGGCGCTGAGCCACGTGCCAGAGCACCCCGGACGGATCGACGACGTAAGCAATGCGCAGCCCCCAGGGCTGCATCGCCGGCGGCTTCGGCGCGGGCACGCCGAACGCCGCGGACAGGTCGAGCGACAAGATGTGCCGCCACCAGGCATCGAGGTCGTCGACGAGGAGCTGCATCATGAAGTTCTCCGCCCACTCCTTCTGGTAGTGCCTCTGCAGCAAGAACGACGTCGAACCGATGCGATAGATGGCCACGTCGTCGCCGTCCAGCTCCTTCGCAAAGCCCAACGCTTCGTAGAACGCCTTGGATGTCGCGAAGTCCGAGGCGGGCAGGAACGGTCGCGCCGACTCGGTGCCGGCAGGGACAGCGTGAACCATCGGGGCAGCCTAACTTCGCAGGGATCGCGCACGGGACGGTCACGCTGCACACCTCGCGCGGTCGCTCGCGCGCTCCATCCCTCCTTCAGGTTGGTGCCCGGTCTCCCACGCTCGGGAACGCTCACCGTCGCCGGCTCGCATCCCACCCGGCTTCCGGAGTGCAGCGCGGCCATCGCTCGATCGGGGCGCTCGTATCGCGCTCACGTTCGAGCTCGAGTCCGGCATCGGCGCGCACCTGCTCCGGCCGGAGTGGGGTGCCCGCCCGCCAGCTCCGGAGCGGTGTTCGAGCGGCGATATCGGGCGCATTCCCTCGCGTATCGACCGGTGATCCCCGACCCGGGTGGCGACGGTCGGCGCCCCGCAGAAGCGCATGTTCTGCACGAACCCGTCGGCGGTCTCCACAAGGGCCCGACCGTTGCTTCCAAGGGCGACGGAGTGCTACCCGGTCTCGGTCGCCGAGTACCGGATCGCGCTCGACGCGAGGCCCATGCCCATCAGGCTCGTGATGAACTCGATGGCCGCCTGGATCCGGTCGGTTCACGGGCCAACGAAGCCAAGGAACGCGCCGGAGTTCCCTGCGCTGGTGGTGATGTAGACGCGGTCGTCG
>JANPGL010000020.1:0-16527 GCA_031423915.1 Actinomycetes bacterium
TCGACGGCGGACTCGCGGCCTGGCCCGGCGAGCACCGGGTCGGCCCGGGCGAGCAGACCCGGCCGCCGGTCACCCGCACCCCCTGCCCCTGGCCGGCCGGCGCGCTCGCGGGGGTCGACGAGGTCGCCGGTCCGGCCGCCGGCACGACGGTGCTCGACGCCCGGGCCCCCGAGCGGTACCGGGGCGACGTCGAGCCGGTCGACCCGCGCGCCGGCCACATCCCCGGCGCCCGCAACCTGCCCCTCGGTCGAGTGCTCGACCCCGCCACGGGCCGGCTGGCCGACCCCGCCGCGCTGCGGGAACGGTTCGCCGAGGTCGGCGTGACCGAGGCCAACGCTTCGGGGGTGGTCGCCTCGTGCGGCTCGGGTGTGTCGGCGTGCCTGCTCCTCCTGGCCCTCGAGCACGCCGGGCTCGGCGACGGACGGCTGTTCGTGCCGTCGTTCTCGGGCTGGTCGTCCGACGGCGACCGTGCCGTGGCCACCGGGGACGCGCCGTGACCGACGTGCAGACCGACCTGGCCGAGCCCGAGCACGCGTCCATCCCGCCGCAGGGGGTCGCCGCCCTGCGCTCCATGCGCGGCGCCCGCCGCTCCCACCGGCTCCAGAACCAGGACTGGTTCGAGGTCGCCTACCGCGTCTACCTCACCGCGTTCGGGGTGCTCGTCGGCGTCCTGTTCGCCGTCGGCGCCGTGGGCGACTCGCCGCTCGATGCCGCCGGGCGCGACCGGGTGCTCGCACGCGGGCCGGCGTTCATCGGCCTGTTCGCCGCCCTCGGGCTCGCCGCCGGCCTCCGCTCGGGCAGCCGCGGCGGGCCGCTGGCGCTGCAGCCCCCCGACGTGCGCCACGTGCTCCTCGCCCCCCTCGACCGGCGCTCGGTGCTCCGCCCGCTCGCCTTCCGCCAGCTCCGCTACTCGGCCTTCGTTGGCACCCTGGTCGGCGCCGTGCTCGGGCTGCTGGCCCAGCGCCGCATGGGCGGGAACAAGGTCGAATGGGCCGCGTCGGGCGCGGCGGCCGGTGTGGCCATCGCCCTGCTGGCGATCGGTTCCGCCCTGGTGTCGAGCGGGGTGCGCCTTCCGCGCCCGATCGCCACCGCGGCCGCGCTCGTCATCATCACCGGCGCCGTGCTCGACGTCGGACGCATCGTCGCGTGGCCCACCACGGCGTTCGGTGCGTTGGCCCTGTGGCCCGCCCGCTCGGCCCCCGAGGGCCTGGTCGCCGCAGCCGTCAGCATCGCGCTGGGCGTGGTCGGCACCTACCTGGCCCACCGGGTCCGCGTCGAGGACGCCGAGCGACGCACCGCCCTCGCCGGGCAGCTCCGCTTCGCGGTGACCACGCGCGATCTGCGCACCGTCGTCGTGCTCCACCGACTGCTGGCGCAGGACCGGCCCCGCCACCACCCCTGGTTCAAGGTGCCCCGCTGGCCGCACGACCCGGTCTGGCGGCGGAGCTGGCAGAGCGTGGCCCGCTTCCCCCTCCCCCGCCTGTTCCGCATCGTCGGCCTCGGCGCCGTGGCGGCGTTGTCGCTCGGCGGCGTGCTGCACGGCTCGACCCCACTGGCGCTCGTGTCCGCGCTGGCGTTCACCGTCGCCGCGCTCGACCTGCTCGAACCGTTGGCGCAGGCCCGCGACCACCACGACCGCACGTCGCTCCTTCCCTTCGAGCGGACGGTGCTCTACGCGCGGCTGGTGATCGTGCCGGGCATCCTCACCGTGGTCGTCGGTGCGATCGGGGTCGCCGCCGTGGCGCCCTTCGCCACGCCCGAGGAGGTGGCGGTGGCCGCCATCGCCCTGCCCGCGGCCGCGCTGGCGGGCATGGCCGGCGCGCTCGTCGTGCTCGTGCGCGAAGAGAAGGCCGACATGCTCGACGGGCAGATCCTGCCGCCCGAGGTGGCCGGCATGCGCGAGGTGTTCCGCACCGTCATCCCCCTCGTGGTGGCGCTCACGGGGTGTCTGCCGATCATCACCGCCCGCATCGCCCGCAAGCACGGCGATCCGATCGTGTACCGCACGCTCCAGGGCGCCATCTGGCCGCTGCTCGTGACCGGGCTGGTGATCGCCTGGGTGCACCGACGCGACGCCATACACGAATGGCAACGGCAGTCGATGGCCCAGGCCCGCCCTGCCGCGAAGCCGACCGCATGACGACGACCACGATCCGACGACCCGACCGCACCGCCGAGGACCACGCGTGAACACGCCCCGCCCGAAGAAGAACGCCGGCCGCCATCCGAAACCCCCCACGGCCGGCGCCGGCGGGAGCTCGCCCGCCAGGACCACCGCGGTGGCGACGCCCGTCAAGACCCGGCGCACCGGGTCGGGCGGTCCGACGCCCGCCCTCGACGTGCGCGGCCTCCACAAGACCTACGGCGACCTCACCGCACTCGCCCCACTCGACCTGTCGGTCGCCGTCGGCACCCGCGTGGCCCTCGTGGGCCACAACGGCTCGGGTAAGACGACCCTGCTGCGCATGTGCGCTGGGCTCATGGAGCCGACGGCGGGCACGGTGCAGATCATGGGCCACGACGCCGGCTCGATCGAGGCCCGCGCCGCGCTCAGCTACCTGGCCGACAACCCGTCGTTCTACGACGACCTGTCGCTGTGGGAGCACCTCGAGTACACGGCGGGCCTGCACGGCCGCGGGGCCGACTGGGCCCAGGAGGCCGCTGACCTGCTCGGGGTGTTCGGGCTGTACGAGCGGGCCGACGACCTGCCGGTCACGTTCAGCCGCGGCCTCAAGCAGAAAGCCGCCATCGCGCTCGGCCTCATCCGGCCGCTGCAGGTCCTGCTCGTCGACGAACCGTTCGTGGGTCTCGACCAGGGAGGCAAGGAAGCCCTCCTCGAGCTGTTCGACGAGATGCACGCGCGGGGCGCCACCGTGGTCGTCGCCACCCACGAGCTGGCCTTCGTGACGCGGGTCGACCGGCTGGTCGCGCTGCGCGAAGGAGAGGTCATCCACGACGGTGCTCCGGGCGACATCGACGTCGTCCCCCTCGTTTCTTGAAATTCGCGCTAGCCTCCTCCGCCATGTCCGAGTACGCAGCGGTGTCCTCCTCGTCGTACGACATCGAGTCACTGGTGGCCAAGCTCAACGAGCGCGCCGCCGATGGCTGGGATGTCGTCTCCGTGGTTTCGACCGGTGGCGAGGTCAGCGCCATCCTCCGACGCGACGGCGGTGGCGGCTCCACGGCTGCACCGGCCGCCGTGGCGGAGCCGGTGGTCGAGGCGACGCCCATCGTGGAGCCCGAGCCCACCCCGGCCCCCGAGCCGGAGCCCGTGTCCACGTGGACGCCCGAGCCCGAGCCGGCCCCGGTCGTGACCCCTCCGGTCATCGACACGCCGGTCATCGAGCCCGTGCAGGAGCCCGCCGGCTGGGGCGCCGCCACCGAGATGGCGCCCGAGCCCGAGCCGGCCCCCGCCGTGGCCATCAGCCCCATCGAGGTCAGCGCCCCCGCGGCCAGCGCCCCGGTGAACCCGGCCCCGGTCGTCACCACGCCCGCCGGCTGGTACCCCGACCCGTCGGGCCGGTTCGAGATGCGGTACTGGGACGGCACGGCGTGGACGGAGCACGTCTCGCGCGCCGGCCAGCAGTTCACCGACCCGCCCGTCGCCTGAGCCCTGTCCGTTCCCGGCCGCACGGCTGATCGAAGGTCCCGACGCCGTCGGGACCTTCCGCCGTTCCCGACCCCCACCCGCTAGGACATGATCGTGGCCGACATGCGCGCCACCTCCCTCGGCCATGCCGGGATCCTCGTGGAGACCGAGCACGGCTCCATCGTCTGTGACCCCTGGTTCGTCCCCGCGTTCTTCGGGTCGTGGTTCGTCTTCCCCCGCAACGACCAGCTACCGACCGATCTGCTCGATCGCGTCGAGCGTGCCGACTACCTGTACATCTCGCACCTCCACGCCGATCACCTCGACGAGCCCTGGCTGCGGACGCACCTGCCACGGGACATCACGGTGCTGCTGCCCGGGTACCCCACGGGCGAGATGGAGCGGGAGCTACGCCGGCTGGGGTTCACCTCGTTCGTGGCCACGCGCGACGGCGAGGTCGTCCGGCTCGGGCGTGACGACAAGCTCGAGGTCGCCATCCACGTCGAGACGTCGATCGCCGACGGCCCGCAGGGCGACTCGGCGATCGTCGTGTACGACGGCACCACCCGGCTGGTGAACCAGAACGACTGCCGGCCCCACGACCCGGCCGGCCTGGCGATGCACGGCCCCGTCGACGTGCAGTGGCTCCAGTACTCGGGCGCCATCTGGTACCCGATGGTCTACGAGGAACCCGAGGACACCAAGCGGGCCCAGGCTGCCGCCAAGGTCGAGGCCCAGTTCGCCCGCACGCTCCGCTACGTCGAATCGGTCGGCGCGCGGGCCGTCGTCGGGTGCGCCGGTCCGCCGGCGTTCCTCGACCCCGAACTGTTCGGCGTCAACATCATCGACGGCCACGAGATCTCGATCTTCCCCGATCAGGTCGAGTTCCTGCGCCGCCTCGAGGTCGCCGGCATCCACACCGGCCACCTGGCCATCCCCGGCACGTGCGTGGTCGTAACGCCCGACGAGATCCGGGTCGAGCACGCCGTGAGCGCGGCCGAGGTGGCCGAACCGTTCACCCACAAGCGCGACTACCTCGAGCGGTACGCCGCCGACTGGAAGGGCTGGCTCGACGACCACAAGGCGGCGTGGCACCCGGCGCGACCCGGGCTCACCGAGCGGGTCGCCGAGTGGTTCGAGCCGCTGCTCGCCTCGGCGCCGTCGGTCTGCCAGGGCATCGGGGCCCCCATCGTGCTCGTCGCCGGCGACGAACCGATCCTCATCGATCCCCTCGCCGCCCGCGTGCGCCGGTGGGACGGTGTCGAGGACCACGGCTACCGCTTCACCCTCGACCGCCGCCTCGTCGAGACCGTGGTCGACCGCCGGGCCGTCGACTGGTCGAACGCCCTGTTCCTGTCGTGCCGGTTCACGGCGTGGCGGCGCGGCCCGTACAACGAGTTCGTCTACAACTTCTTCAAGTCGTTGGCCCCCGAGCGGATGGTCCGCACCGAGGCCGAGGCGGCCGCCAAGCTGCGCCCGCCCGACGACACCGAGGAGATCGTGGTCGGCGACTACCTGGTGGAGCGGTACTGCCCGCACCGGCGGGCCGACCTGACCCACTTCGGTGAGGTCGACGGCCGAACGCTGACGTGCACCCTGCACGGCTGGCGGTTCGACCTGGACTCGGGCGCCTGCCTGACGTCGACCGACCGGCACCTGCGCGTGCGCCGGATGGCCGACGGAAAAGGTGACGGTTCCGCGTCATAGCGACCGGCCATCTACGTCTCGACCTCCGTACGACCTACGGCAAGGTGACGAGGATGGGCTTCACAGCCGACGAGAGCCAGCAGACGGACGTGGCGGACACGGCCTGGCTGCGCACCATGTTCCTCACGGCGCTCCTCGACCGGCTGGGCACCCTGCCGCGGCCGGTCTCGACCGCAGCCGACCAGCTCGTGGCGACCACGCTGACATCACCCGATCGGCTCACCCCGTCGCTCATCCGGTTCGCCAGCGCCCTCGGCGCCGCCGGCTGGGACCTCGGCACGGTCGCCGACCTGGTCGATCACCTCGCCAACCTGCTGCGCCAGACCGGCCGGCCGGCCGACCACCTCGGTGGGTTCGCCGCCGGTGCCGTCGCGGGGCGCGGCTGGGCCCACGGCTACCTGCCCCTCGTCGTGAGCGAGTCGTGCACCGACTCCCTCACCGGGCTGGCCACGCTCGGGGTGCTGTCGTGGCGGCTCCACCAGGTCTACGACCAGTGCCACGCGCTCGAGGTCGACCCTCGCCACGTGCAGGCCCTGGTCATCGTCGAGGTGGTGCGCATCGGCTCGGTGCTCGAACGCGACGTGGCCCGAGTGGCCCTGTCGGAACTGCTCCGCCGTCGCTTCCACTCGGGCGAGACCCTCGTGGCCACCGGCAACCGCCTGCTCGCGCTCGTGTGCCGTACCCCCGAGCTCGACGACGACGTCGACGTGCTGCTGGCCGAGGCCCGTTGCCACCCGACGCTGCGGGACGCCGACCTGCTCGGCTGGGTCGAGGATCTGCCCCCCGACGCCGAAGGCATCGAGCGCTACCTCCTCGAGGTCGTCTGACCGACGGCGCCGGCGCTACTCGCCGTGGACGACGACGAGCATGCCGCGCGGCATGAGGTCGTTCTCCCAGATCCAGTCCATCGCCGTGTTCGAGATCCGCACGCAACCGTGTGACGCCGGATAGTTCGGGATGCTGTTGGATCCGTGGACGGCTACGCCACCCTTGAAGTACTTCGGTCGGTAGAGCCGGCCGAGCTGGCCGGTCTCCCACCCGCTCGAGTACTCGCGGTACACCTTGAACTCGCCCTCGGGCGTGACGGCCACGTCGCTGATCGGCTCGCCGGTCTTCTGGTTCGTCTCGGTGTACTTCCGGCCGGTACCGGTCGAGGTGTTCAACGTCCACGCCGTCTTGCCCTCGCGCACGATGTGGAGCACCTGGCGTGCTTTGTCGACGACGACGGCGTCGCCCTCGAACTCGCCGGCGAACGGCTTCAGGGTCACGGCGGCGAGCGCGTCGACCGTGGCCTGGTCGGCCCGGCCCGAGGTCGTGAGCTGGAAATCGGCGTAGTACTTCTGGAAGGCCATCACGGCCTGGGTGGTCACCTCGCCGTACTTGCCGTCGACCTCGAGCCAGAAGCCGAGATCGGCCAGGCGCTGCTGCAAGGCCCCGACCGCGTCGCCCTTGTCGCCCGAACCCACCGGCTTGAGCGGCGCGGCGAGCGCGGGCGCCGGCTCGGGCGCAGGGGGCGGAGGGGGTGGCGGTTCGGTCGGAGGCGGCGCGGTCGTGGCGGGCGCCTCGGTGGTCGTCGTCGGCTCGACCGTGGTGGTCACGGCGAGGGTGGTCGGCGGCAGGGTCGTGACGGCCACGACGCTCACCACCGACATCGGCATCTTCGGTGTCGCCGAGAGCAGCACCGACTGCTGGCCGCCCCCGCACGACACGAGGCCGACGAGCGAGCCCGACACGACCGCGGCAACGCAGACGGCGAGCGCGACGTTGCGTCGTACCAGCAGTGCCGCGCCCGTCATGCTCACGGGCGCGGAGGCTAGTGGCGTGGGAGCGCGCCGCCGCGGCAATCACGCATCGCGCTACGCGACTGTCACCTCGATGTCACTCGGTGACGATCGGCATGCGTCGTGCCATCGAACGAGTGCGTCCCTCATCACCCGCGCCAGGCACCTCGAACCACACGGTCAACGCGTACTTCACCCCGGCGACGAGTGGCGCGGCGCGGTGAGGGTGCGTGACGAGCGAGGGCCACACGAGCATGCGGCCGACGTCGATCGAGGCGTTGTCGAACGACTGGCGCGGGAACTCGAGCCGGCAACCGTCGTAGCCGTCGTTGAGCTTGATCGAGCCCGACAGCTGGGCCACGTCGTGGTGCACGCGCAACTCGGTCTGGCCGCCCGGCGCGTACTTGATGACGAACGCGTCCCGCAGCCCGTGGTAGTCGACGAACGGCCACACCTGGTGCACCACGGGCATCACGGCCGCGGCCACGTGCTGCTCGACGGCGTCGAACAGCGCCGGGCTGATCGTGGCCAGCGACACCTCGTGCCCCGGCACCGGGTCGCCTTCCTGCGGCGTGAACGCGCCCGTCGCCTCGGCGCCCCGGATCACCGTGGCGCAGAACTCGCGTGTCCAGAACGGCACGTCGAGCACGTCGGGGGCGACGGTGCGCCACTCGTCGTCGGTGTCGACGGCGTCGTCGTAGCGCAGGATGCGCACCAGGTCTCGACCGTGGTCGTCGGCGAGCGCGGCGTCGACGGCGCCGCGGTCGCCCGCGACGACGATCGCCGGCTGGCACCCCACCGCCGAGGCCCACACGGCACCGCCGAGCACCAGCGACGACCCGTCGTGGGGCGACCAGTGGTGGATCACGGCGCCGACGTCGTCGACGACGACGTCGACGTGGTGGCCGCGGGCCAGCGCGGCGAACGCGCCGGCGAGGCCGACGAACGCCGTGCGGTCGGGGTCGGTCAGCACGGCGGCGCCGGCGGCGGCGAGCGCCTCCTCGACGGCCTCGAACGAACCCTGCACGATCGCGCGACCCTCGGGCACGACGGCCATGACCATGCTCGGCCGGAGGGCGGCCGCCATCGGCAGGGCGGTTGCGTACGGATCCGCCCCGTAGGGCACGGGTGCGCACGGCAGGCCTTTGCCGAAGTGGGGGTCTCCGCGCACGGGCGCAGCGTAGGCCGCAGCCGTCAGCCCGACGCGACGTCCACGTCGGCAGCGGCGAGCACCCACGGCGTGCGGGGCAGCGCCGCGGGGTCGAACGCGGCGAGCGCGGCGCCCAGGTCGCCCGGCAGGCCGACGCTGGCCATCAGCCGGGCCCGCACGGCGGCGGCCGTGTCGCCGAGCGCCAGGCGGTCGGCCAACGTGACCGCGCCGTGCCGCTTGGCCAGGCGCGTCCCGTCGGGCGCCAGCACGAGCGGCACGTGGGCGTAGGCCGCCGGGGGCAGGCCGAGCAGGTCGGCCAGATGGGCCTGCCGCGGCGACGACGCCAGCAGGTCGTCGCCTCGCACCACCTCGGACACCCCCTGCTCGGCGTCGTCGACCACGACCGCCAGGTTGTAGGCGTAGGTCCCGTCGTTGCGGACGAGGACCACATCGTCGACGGCGGCCGAGAAGGGGCCGAGCTGGCGGTCGACGACGGTCATCGTGCGGCCATCGGTCCGCAGCCGGCGGGCGGGCCGGCGGCCCTCGCGCTGACGGGCGCGCCGGTCCGCATCGGTCAGCGTGCGGCAGGTGCCCGGGTAGGCGCCGTCGGGCTGCGGCCCGTTCGGCGCCGAGGCGGCCGCCTGGATCTCGCGCCGCGTGCAGTAGCAGGGGTACACGAGGCCGAGCGCGTCGAGTCGGGCCACGGCATCCGCGTACCGGTCGAGCCGCGCCGACTGGCGGACCACGGTGCCGTCCCAGTCGAGCCCGATCGCCGCCAGGTCGGCGAGCTGGCCGGCCTCGTGTTCGGGGCGCGACACGGCGGCGTCGAGATCCTCCGTCCGCAGCACGAACCGGCTTCCCGCCGAGCGGGCGAACAGCCACGCCAGCAGCGCGGTACGCAGGTTGCCGAGGTGGAGCGCGCCCGTCGGGCTGGGTGCGAAGCGGCCGTTCATCCTCCCGATGTTGGCCCGTCGCCAGGAAGTTGGGCGTGCACTGGTGCGCGATGGGCCCGATGTGGGTACGCTTCGCACAGGTGTCCCGCTCGGGGTTAGAGCGGTCGGGAGGGCGAAGCCGTTCTCCTCAGATGCCCGAACAACCCCACGGCTTCTCGGCGGGAGCCGACGGCGCAAGGACGCCGCGTCGAACGATGACGATCACCACATACGACCTGGAATCAACGGTCTGGGCAGCGGCCGAAGGTCGCGCCACGCCCGACGAGCTGGCCTGGCTCGAGGAGAGCCCCAAGCCCTGGCTGCGCATGCTCGTGCGCCTCATCACCGAGACCGAGGAGAAGCTCGAGTCGGTCCGCCGCATGGGCGGCCTCGACCGTGAGTACGCGGAACCCGACCTGCTCGACGATCTGACGCGCCTGTGGAACGACCGCCGGCACCTGACCGGCGAGCCCGAGCCCACGCTCGTGCCCGAGCCGGCACCGGTGCCGGTGGCGGCCACGAACGGCAGGGTGCACGTGCCCGAGGTCATCCTCGAGCCGGAACCCGTGGTGCTGCAGGCGTCGTGGGCCGAAGGGCTCGTGGTCGTGTGGGCCGCCGGGCGCGGCTCGCCCCCGGCCGACAACGACGACCTGGCCGACCGGCTCGAAGCGGCCGGTGCGCCGGCCCACGGGTGGGAGACCCACGCCCCGGTCGAGCTCCCCGCCGGCAAGGCCGACGCGCTGGCCATCCCCCTCGCCGGCTCGCTCGGCTGGCTCGTGGCGGCCGCCGGTGCACCCACCGACGGCGTCGGACCGAGCGTCACGTGGATGGCCCGCGTCGCGCTGGCCGCCGTGCGCATGATGGCCCGCGGTGGCATCGTGCCGACGCTGCGCAAGGGCAAGCGGACCGTCGGCGGCGTGGTGGACGTGGGCGTCCAGTGGGCGCCCGCCGGCGCCGACGACACCGAGCTCGACGCGTTGGCCGCGGCCATGCCCAACGCGGTCGTCGCCATCGCCCGCGACGAAGCCCGCAACGTGGTCAACACGATCGTGGCGGCCGTGGTCGACTCGGTGGCCAGCCAGGCGGCCCGCCGCCTGGACCTGCCGGCCCCGCCGCCCACGGTGGTCTCTGCGGCCGACGTCGCCGAGAGCTTCACCACGCGGCTCAACGGCTCGATGTTCCCTGCTCCCCTGGTCCACGTGGCCGACATCGGCCGCCGCCTGGAGAAGTGGACCCGCTCGGTCACCGCACCGCGCCGGCCCCGGCTGATCCTGCAGCTCGACTCGCCCGACGCCGGTGGCGCCTGGTTCCTGTCGGTGCTGGCCCCCGGCGACAAGGGCAAGCTCGTCCCCGTCGAGGTGGCGCTGGCCGACCCGCGCCACGGCCGCCTCGCCGCCGACGAGCTGACCCGCCTCGAACGCCTGCTGCCCGTGCTCGGCCGTCCCGGCGGCCGCCGGCGCGGCCAGGTCGTGCTCAGCCAGGACGAGGCGTGGGACATGATGACCGTGCACGGCGCGTCGGCCGAGGCCGCCGGGTTCGGCGTGCGCCTTCCTGCGCTCTCGCGTCGCAAGCCGGCCGGCACGTTGCGCCTGTTCGTCGAACCGTCGGGCGAGTCGGTCGTCGGCGCGCACCAGCTGTCGAACGTGCGCTGGTCGGTGGTGTTCGGCGACGTCGAGCTGACCGCCGCCGAGGTGGCGCGCCTGGCCATGGAGGCCCGGCCGCTCGTGCGCTCGGGTGGCCGCTGGGTCGAGCTCGACCGCATCGACCTGAAAGAGGCCGCCGCCGCGCTGGCCGAGCGGGCCAGCCGCACGCGCATGACCGGCGCCGAGATCCTGCGCCACGGCGTCGGGCTCGAAGGCGGCCTGGCCGGCGGCGTGCTCGTCGAGGGCAGCGGTTGGGCCAGCGATCTCCTCCGCCGCTCGAGGAACGCACCGACCGAAGCCGTCGTCACGCCCGAGGGCTTCCACGGCGAGCTGCGCAGCTACCAGGCGCAGGCCGCGGCGTGGCTCCGCTTCCTCGAGGCGACGGGCCTGGGCGGCTGCCTGGCGCTCGACATGGGCCTCGGCAAGACGCCGACCGTGCTGGCCCACCTGTCGGCCATGGCGGCCGAGAAGCGGCGCGCTGACGCCGAGCGCGGTCCCGACGACCCCGCCCCGGCGTTCACCGGCCCGGCGCTCGTGGTCGCCCCGCCCGCGGTGGTCGGCAACTGGGCGGCCGAGGCCCGAAAGTTCGCGCCGCAGCTGTCGGTCGTCGTCCACCACGGCGCGTCGCGCGCCGAGGCCGACGATCTCGTGCGCCAGGTCCGCTACGCCGACATCGTCATCACGACGTACGGGACCGCGGTGCGCGACGTCGAGGAGCTGGCGAAGATGCCGTGGAGCCGCATCGTGCTCGACGAGGCGCAGGCCATCAAGAACCCGGGCAACGAGACGGCGCAGCAGCTCCGCCGCATCCCGGCCGGCATGCGCCTGGCGCTGACGGGCACGCCGATCGAGAACGGCGTCGGCGACCTGTGGGCCATCCTCGACTTCACGACCCCGGGCCTGGTCGGCACGCGGCCGGCGTTCGTGGCGCAGATGGCGGGCGAGGGCGAGGCGGCGCTGCGTGCCCTGAACGGCATCCTCGTGTTCCGTCGCACCAAGAGCGAGCCCGAGGTGGCCGCCGAGCTGCCCGACCGCATCGACGAGCTCGACCACTGCACCATGACGGCCGAGCAGATCGGCCTCTACCAGGCGGTGCTCGACGGCCTGGTGCGCGACGCCGCCGAGGTGGGCGGCGAACGCAAGCAGGGCGCCATCCTGGCCGCCATCACGGCGCTCAAGCAGATCTGCAACCATCCCGCCGCGTACCGCGACGACGGCAAGCCGCTGGCCGGCCGGTCGGGCAAGCTGGCCCGGCTCGAGGAGATCGTCGGCCAGGTGTTCGCGGCCGACGAACGCATCCTGATCTTCACCCACTTCGCCGAGTGGGGTCGCAAGCTGGCCAACCACCTCACGACGGAGTTCGGCAAGCCCATCCACTGCTACGACGGCAGCCTGGCCCGCGGGGCACGCGACAAGATGATCGACGACTTCCAGGCCGGCAAAGGCGCCGGCGCGCTGGTGCTGTCGCTGAAGGCGGGCGGCACCGGCCTGAACCTCACAGCGGCCAGCCACGTGGTGCTCTACGACCGCTGGTGGAACCCGGCGGTGGAGGACCAGGCCCGCGACCGCGCCTGGCGCATCGGCCAGACCCGCACGGTCGTGTCGCACCGCCTGGTGTGCCCGGGCACCGTCGACGAGCGCGTCGAAGAGGTCGTGGCCGGCAAGCGCCACATCGCCGACGTGGTGCTGCCCAAGTCGAGCTCGCTGTCCGACCTGTCGGCCACCGAGCTGCGCAAGGCCCTCGGCCTGCGCGAGGACGAACTGCTGCAGGAGGACGACGAGTGAGCGCTGCCTTCGTTTCGAGCCCGGCGGGTCTCACGGGTGGGACGCACGGGGTTCAGAAGCCGGAAGGGATGCCGTGATGAGCCGTCCGAAGGGGAAGCCGCAGGGGCGGCGGCACGTCAAGCCGGCCGGGCCCAAGGCGTTCGACGTGTGGGCACCTGCGCCCCCGCTGCCCGAGGCCAAGCCCGTGCAGCGCATCGACGACCCGGTGGTCGTCACCGCATTGCTGCGTTCGCTCGGCGACCCGCCGCTGTCGGCCCGTGGGCTACCGGTCGAGGAGTACCTGTGCCGTGCGGTCGAGAGCGCGGCGCGCATGGCCAAAGGCCTGGCGCTGTCAGCCGGGCTGCTGGTCGAGCCCGACGACGAGCAGTAGCTCCGGATCAGTCGCCTGCGGCAGCCGCTTCGGCGGCAGCCTCGGCCGCGTCTTGCGCGGCCCAGCGCTGGGCCAGCCACTCTCGCCGGACCACGAAGAACGACCAGGCCAGCATCCACACGCCGAAGCCGAGCCAGCCGCTGAGCTGACCCGGCAGCGTGAGCACGCCGATCACCCCGACGACCGCGCCGATCACGAGGAGCACCAGCGTCTTCCGCACGATCGATGACGCTATCGGTGGTCGGGCGCGAACCGGCCGGAACCACGACCCGGAGGTCACCCGGTCGACGTGCGAGGTGCGCGACCGGCGCGACGAGGTGGTCGGGAATCAGACGATCGTCGGCGAGCGCGACGGCTGCACCTGGGCCGCAGTGCGTAGTACAGACGTGGTCGTTGCCTTCGCAGGACCGCAACGAAACTCGCGCACGCGATTCGGCGGCGCGCTCGTATCGTTCCGCTCATGAAGACGATGATCGAGATCGACGAGCGCGACCTGGCGGCAGCCAGCCGCGAGCTCGGCACGACCTCGGTGGAAGACACGATCCGTGAAGCGCTGCGAGAAGTCGCGGCGGTCTCCGCCCGCCTGCGCCAGCACGAGCACGAACGAGACCTCGAACGCTGACGCGAACTCGGTTCCCCGAGTCCCAGACGGGACTCGGGGAACCCCACGCTCAGCCCAGGTCGAAGCGGCCGAGGTCCATCACCTTGGCCCACGCCGCCACGAAGTCGTGCAGGAACGTCTCGCCTGCGTCGGCGCTGGCGTACACCTCGGCGAGCGCCCGCAGCTCCGAGTTCGAGCCGAACACGAGGTCGACACGCGTGCCGGTCCATCGATGCGCGCCGGTGGCCCGGTCGCGCCCTTCGAACACGTCGTCGCTCGTCGTCGCCGTCCACGCCGTGGCCATGTCGAGCAGGTTGACGAAGAAGTCGTTCGTCAGCACGCCGGGCCGGTCGGTGAGCACGCCGTCCGTCGACCCCCTCGCGTTGGCACCCAGCACCCGCAGGCCGCCGACGAGCGCCGTCATCTCGGGCGCCGACAGCGTGAGCAGGAACGCCTTCTCGACGAGCAGGTGCTCGGCCGCCAGTGCGTGCCCGGGCTGCAGATGGTTCCGGAAGCCGTCGAAGGTCGGCTCGAGCACGGCGAACGAGTCGGCGTCGGTCTGCTCGGCCGTGGCGTCGGTGCGGCCCGGCGTGAACGGCACCTCGACCTCGTGGCCCGCCCGCCGCGCCGCCTGCTCGACGGCGGCGCAGCCGCCCAGCACGATCAGGTCGGCCAGCGACACGCGCACGCCGTCGGTGCGCCCGTCGTCGAACGAGCGCTGGATGCCCTCGAGCACCGACACGACCTCGGCCACGCCCGAGGCGACGTTGACGTACCACCCGGCCTGCGGGGCCAGGCGGATGCGGGCCCCGTTGGCCCCGCCGCGCTTGTCGGTGCCGCGGTACGTGGACGCCGACGCCCATGCCGTCGACACGAGCTGGGCGATCGACAGGCCCGAGTCGAGGATCGCCCGCTTCAGCGCGGCGATGTCGGCGGCGCCGACCAGCGCGTGGTCGACGGCGGGCACCGGGTCCTGCCAGAGCAGCACCTCGTCGGGCACCCAGGGGCCGAGGTAACGGCTGATGGGGCCCATGTCTCGATGGAGCAGCTTGAACCAGGCCCGTGCGAACGCGTCGGCGAGCTCGTCGGGGTGCTCGTGGAACCGCTTCGAGATCTCGCGGTACGCCGGGTCGGCGATGAGCGCAAGGTCGGTGGTGGCCATCATCGGCGCGTGGCGCTTGGCCGGGTCGTGGGCGTCGGGCACGGTGCCCTGCGCCTCGGGGTTCTTCGGCGTCCACTGCTGGGCGCCGGCCGGGCTGCGGGTGAGCTCCCACTCGTAGCCGAACAGGTTGTCGAAGTAGCCGTTGTCCCACCGGATCGGGTCGGCGGTCCACGCGCCTTCGAGGCCACTGGTGATGGTGTCGTCGCCCTTGCCGGTGCCGTAGCTGGAGATCCAGCCGAGACCCTGGTCGGCGAGGCCGGCGCCTTCGGGCTCGCGCCCGACGTAGAGGTCGGGGTCGGCGGCGCCGTGGGTCTTGCCGAACGTGTGGCCGCCGGCGATGAGCGCCACCGTCTCGGTGTCGTCCATGGCCATGCGGGCGAACGTCTCGCGGATGTCGCGCGCCGACGCCAGCGGGTCGGGGTTACCGTTCGGGCCCTCGGGGTTCACGTAGATGAGGCCCATCTGCACAGCGCCGAGCGGCTTGGCCAGCTCACGGTCACCCGAGTAGCGCTGGTCCTCGAGCCACACCCGCTCGGGGCCCCAGTAGACGTCCTCGTCGGCCGTCCAGATGTCGGGGCGGCCGCCACCGAACCCGAACGTTTTCAGGCCCATCGTCTCGATGGCCCGGTTGCCGGCGAAGACCAGCAGGTCGGCCCACGAGATCTTGCGGCCGTACTTCTGCTTGATCGGCCACAGCAGGCGGCGGGCCTTGTCGAGGTTGGCGTTGTCGGGCCAGCTGTTGAGCGGGGCGAAGCGCTGGGCGCCGCTGCCGCCGCCACCGCGGCCGTCGCTGATGCGGTACGTGCCGGCGGCGTGCCACGCCATGCGGACGAAGAACGGGCCGTAGTGGCCGTAGTCGGCGGGCCACCAGTCCTGCGACTGCGTCATGAGCGCGTCGACGTCGCGGGCCAATGCCTCGATGTCGAGGCTGTCGAACTCGGCGGCGTAGTCGAAGTCGGCGCCCATCGGGTCGGCCCCGGGGTGGTGCTGGCGCAGCACACGCAGGTTCAGGCTCTCTGGCCACCAGTGCTGGTTGGCCGTCGAGCCGACGGCCTGCTGCGTGGCGTGCATCACCGGGCACGTCGCCACCGACGGCTGGTCGCTGGTCGTGACCGTTCCCTGGTCCTCGTTGCTCATGGCTGCTCCTCGATCGTGACGCGGCGTACTGCTCCCTGCAAGCATGCGCCAGGACGCATGGATAACACCAACAGATGGCTCCTATGCTGTTCATACAGGCAGGTGATGAGTAATGGAACGACCGACGTTGCGGCAGCTCGAGTACGTGGTGGCGATCGCCGACGAAGGGCACTTCGGCCGCGCCGCGCAGCGGTGCTCGGTGACGCAGCCGGCGCTGTCGGCCCAGGTGGCCGAGCTGGAGCGGCGGCTCGGCGTCACCCTGTTCGAACGCGGCCGCCACGGCGCCGTCGTCACCGCCGAAGGCGACCCCCTCGTGGCCCGGGCGCGCCGCGTGCTGGCCGAGGCCGACGACCTCGTGCGCGAAGCCGACGACCGGGCCGGCGAAGTCGTCGGCACGCTCCGGTTCGGCGCCATCCCCACCATGGCGCCCTACCTGCTGCCGACGGTGCTGGCCGAGGTGCGCCGCCGTCAGCCCCGCGCCGTCCTCCGCCTGCGCGAGGAACGCACCGTGGATCTGCTGGCCCGCCTGCGCGATGGCGACCTCGATCTGGCCCTGCTGGCCGGCCCGGTCGACGGCGACGACCTCGAGGTGGCCGAGCTGGCCGACGAGACGTTCGTGCTCGCCCTGCCCGAGGGCCACGACTTCGCCGGGCGTGCCGCCGTGCCGGTC